>CALMIT010000878.1 GCA_937864255.1 uncultured Saprospiraceae bacterium | reverse complement strand
ACCAAACCTTTTGATTTCTCAATCACTGCATCAGCAATGCTGGTCGGCGCCGGTGCGTAGTGCGAAAATTCCATCGTGGAACTTGCGCGACCGGAAGTGATCGTCCTCAAAGTTGTAACATATCCGAACATTTCGGCAAGCGGAACATCTGCCTGAATAGCAATTGCGCCGCCGGCGCGTGGCTCTTGTCCTTTCGGCACACCCCTTCTTCTGTTCAGGTCGCCGATAACCGGACCAACATATTCCTCCGGCGTTACCACTTCCAATTTCATAATCGGCTCCATCAAAACGGGTTTGCAATTAGGCGCTGCCGCTCTGAAACCTTCCTTCGCACACAATTCAAAAGCAATTGGCTTGGAGTCAACGGCGTGCATAGAACCATCAAATACACGCACTTTCATGGCTTCGATGTTGTAACCGGCCAAAACGCCGTTGTCCATCATCGCATTAAAACCATCCATGATCGGTTTCTGATAGTTTTTATCAATAGAGCCGCCGACAATTCCCCAGATAAACTGAAGTCTCTTTTTGCCATTTTTGTAATCGTCGCTGTTCAGGAATTCTTCATCAGCAGGTCCGAGTTCAAACTCCATGTCGGCAAAAAGACCGGCGCCACCCGTTTGTTTTTTCAAACGCTCGCGGTGAGATACCGTTTTTGTCAATGCTTCTTTATAGTTAACCTGAGGTTGCCCCTGGTTACATTCTACTTTAAATTCTCTTCTCAGACGGTCAATGATGATTTCAAGGTGAAGCTCGCCCATCCCGCTGATCACGGTCTGGTTAGTTTCATCGTCATAACGCACTCTGAAAGTCGGGTCTTCTTCCGCCAATTTTGCAAGCGCCATTCCCAGTTTGTCCAAATCTTTTTGAGATTTTGGCTCTACTGCCAAACCGATAACCGGCTCGGGGAAAGTCATACTTTCCAAAACAATCGGTTTATTCAAATCGCAAAGTGTATCGCCCGTGCGAATATCTTTGAAACCAACTGCTGCTGCAATATCGCCTGCCTCTACTCTTTCGATTGGATTTTGTTTATTCGCGTGCATTTGATAAATGCGGGAGATTCTTTCTTTACTACCGTTTCTGGTATTTAACACATAAGAACCCGCATCCAAAGCGCCCGAATAAACGCGCATAAAGCACAAGCGACCAACATAAGGGTCAGTTGCAATTTTGAAAGCCAATGCTGCGAAAGGTTCGTCAACGGAAGGACGTCTTTTTTCTTCTTTTTCAGTGTCAGGATTTGTACCTACTACTGCCTCAACGTCAACCGGGGAAGGAAGGAAAGCGCAAACAGCATCCAATGCTGCCTGAACTCCTTTGTTTTTGAAAGCCGAGCCGCAAAGCATCGGCGTAATTTTCATATCAATAGTAGCTTTGCGAATAGCCGCTCTCATTTCATCTTCCGTGATCAATGATGGATCTTCAAAAAATTTCTCCATCAAAGCATCGTCATACTCGGCTATCGCTTCTATCAATTTTTCTCTATACTCATTAACTGTATCTTTCAAATCTTCAGGAATCGGAATCACTTCATAAGTCATACCCATGTCCGCCTCATTCCACACTCTCGCCTCATTGCTAATCAAATCAACCACTCCTTTGAATCTTTCTTCCGCACCTATCGGCACTTGCAACGGAATTGCATTAGCGCCCAACTTCTCTTTCACATCATTTACCACCATAAAAAAGTCAGCTCCCGAACGGTCCATTTTGTTCACAAACCCCAGGCGCGGCACTTTGTAACGATCTGCCTGACGCCAAACGGTTTCTGATTGCGGCTCTACGCCGTCAACTGCCGAAAACAAAGCCACCACTCCATCCAAAACGCGCAAAGAACGCTCCACTTCTACTGTAAAATCAACGTGTCCCGGAGTATCAATAATATTGATTGCATATTCATTGCCGTGCCAGTTCCAGGCGGTTTTTGTAGCTGCAGAAGTAATGGTAATACCGCGCTCCTGCCCCTGCTCCATCCAGTCCATCGGAGCGGCGCCATCGTGTACTTCACCTATTTTGTGACTGATGCCCGTATAATACAGAATACGTTCCGTAGTCGTTGTTTTACCGGCATCAATGTGAGCGGCAATACCAATATTTCTCGTAAATTTTAAATCCTTTGCCATTTTTGAAATATGAGTTTCGGGATTATTAAATTTTTATAGTGCTTCTATAGTAAATTAAGCTTTAAAGTGAGCAAAAGCGCGGTTGGCCTCTGCCATTCTATGCGTATCTTCTTTTCTTTTCACTGCAGCGCCTTCACCTCTGCTGGCTGCCATAATTTCGGCTGCCAGTTTTTCTGCAATTCCTTTACCGCTGCGCTCACGCGAAAACCGTATCAGCCATTTCATTCCGATAGAAATTTTTCTGGTTGGACGAATTTCCGTAGGTATCTGAAAGGTAGCTCCGCCGATCCGACGGCTTCTTACTTCCACCTGAGGCATCACGTTGTTCAATGCTTTTTTCCAAACGCCGTGAGGATCTTCGTTCATTTTATTTTGAACGATTTGCATTGCATCATAAAACACACCGAAAGCCGTACTCTTTTTTCCCTGCCACATTAAGTTATTAACAAACTGGGTGACCATCGGATCGCCAAATTGCGGGTCCGGTGAAATTACTCTTGGCTTTGGTCTCCTTTTCCTCATCGTGATTATCTATTTAAAAAATTCGGAATTTTTGATTGATTTTAAAATTAGCTCTTCGGACGTTTGGTCCCGTATCTTGAGCGCGCTTGTTTGCGATTATTTACACCGGAAGTATCCAAAGCGCCTCTTACGATGGTGTAACGTACACCCGGAAGGTCTTTTACACGACCGCCTCTAACCAGCACGATTGAGTGCTCCTGAAGATTATGTCCTTCTCCCGGAATGTAGGCGATCACTTCGATACTGTTGGTGAGACGCACTTTGGCAACTTTCCGCAAAGCAGAATTAGGCTTTTTAGGGGTGGTAGTGTACACGCGCGTGCAAACGCCACGGCGCTGCGGACAAGCATCCAATGCTCTTGATTTACTTTTTACGACTACCTGTTTTCTTCCTTTGCGTACAAGTTGATTAATAGTTGGCATATCAAAATCCTGATTTAAAATATG
>CALMIT010000877.1 GCA_937864255.1 uncultured Saprospiraceae bacterium | reverse complement strand
TTTAAAAACTCAATTTCCTCCCTCTCTCAAAACCTTACTCTATCCCATATGTCAATGAACTTTTTAACGGCATTTTTTAGAATTTACTCAAGTTGGTAAACTTTGAAAATACCATATTTTTACTTCGCATTTTATGCCTTCGCAAAAATGGAGCGCAAAGGTAACATGCGATTTTATTTATCCAAATCTTTCGGAAAGTTTTTCAAATATTTTTTCCGAAACCTGCGAATTACTATTCAGAAAATATTTGCGGAAAGAACTATTAAGGGTGGCTTTTTTCAAAGCGGATGCAAATGTAAGATAAAGATTTTATTAAAGTCAATCTTTTTTAAAAATCTTTTAGACTTTTTAATACCTTAAAAAATTCACATAAGGCTGTTTTTGAAAATCATATCTTTGCGAGGATTATTTTTCATCCTAAAAAGAACAACTCATGATCGCCACCATGCTCAAAAAACACAATTTCAGCGCAGGTCCTGCCATTTTGCCTCAATCTGTTTTACAACAGGCCGCAGAAGCCGTTTTGAATTTTAATAACAGCGGACTGAGTCTGCTTGAGGTTTCACACAGAGGCAAAGACTTTGAACAAGTAATGGCAGAAGCAGAAGCTCTGGTCAGAGAAATAGGTGGATTCGATGATTCCTGGTCCGTGATGTTTTTGTCGGGCGGGGCGAGTACCCAGTTTTTTATGGCGCCAATGAATTTATTGAAGGATAATGAAAAAGCCGCTTATGTGGACACCGGCACCTGGGCCTCAAAAGCGATAAAAGAGGCAAAAGCTTTCGGACAGGTGGAGGTACTGGCTAGTTCCAAAGAATCGAATTATACTTTCATTCCAAAAAACTATGTGGTGCCCGACGACGCTTCTTATTTACACTTAACTAGCAACAACACCATTTATGGTACTCAATACCACTGGTGGCCGGATACAAAAGTTCCTTTTGTGTGTGATATGTCTTCCGATATGTTTAGCCGTCCGATTGATGTGGATCGCTACAGTTTTATATATGCGGGTGCTCAGAAAAATATCGGCCCGGCGGGCGTCACGTTGGTGATTATGAAAAAAGACTGGATGGGCAGAGCCGAGCGAAAAATGCCGACCATGCTGGATTACCGGACACACCATGATGGCGGATCAATGTATAATACGCCGCCCGTATTTCCGATTTATGTGATGATGTTGACGCTTCGCTGGATTAAAGAAATCGGCGGACTCGGCGCCATTGAGCAACATAATATTGAAAAGGCGAAAATATTGTACGATGAAATTGACGCCAATCCATGCTTCCACGGCACGGTCGCGAAGGAAGACCGCTCTTTGATGAATATTTGTTTCTTGCCGAAAAATCCGGAACACGAAGCGCCTTTTATGGAGATATGTAAAAGTGCCGGTATCAGTGGCATAAAAGGTCACCGATCAGTAGGAGGATTCAGAGCTTCGACTTACAATGCGCTACCGAAAGAAAGTGTGGAAGTGCTGGCAGAAGTCATGAGAGATTTTGCGCAGAAAAACGGATAATAAATTTTCGAACATAAAATACCACGGCGTTTCTGTGAGCACAGAAGCGCCGTTTGTTTTTTTTAAAATTCTATTTTTGCCCGAAATTTTAAACCATAAAATGTATAAAAATAAAAAAGTGGTGGTGGTACTACCAGCTTACAATGCCGCTAAAACATTGGAGCAAACATACCGTGAAATACCTTTTGACCTGGTGGATGAAGTGATTTTGTGCGACGATGCGAGCAAGGACCAAACGGTGGGTAAAGCAAAAGAACTCGGCATCCGGCACATTATCGAACACAAAAATAATCGCGGCTACGGCGGCAATCAAAAGTCACTATATAATAAGGCCCTGGAAATCGGCGGAGACATTATTATAATGTTGCACCCGGATTATCAATACACGCCAAAACTGATTCCGAGTATGGTCAACATTATCGGCGAAAATCTTTATCCGGTGGTTTTGGGTTCGCGGATTTTGGGCAAAGGCGCTTTGGCGGGCGGCATGCCTTTGTATAAATATTTTGCCAACCGGATGCTTACTTTTTTTCAAAACCTGCTGATCAATTACAAATTGTCGGAATACCACACGGGCTACCGGGCATTTGGCAGGGATGTTTTGGAAAAAATCAATTTCAATGAAAATTCCGACGACTTTGTTTTTGACAATGAAATGCTTTCGCAAATCGTATTTGCAGGTTTTCACATCGCAGAAGTGACTTGTCCGACCAAGTATTTTGAAGAAGCTTCGAGTATAAATTTCAGGAGAAGTATGCGCTACGGAATGGGCGTTTTGAGGGTATCGCTCATGCACTGGCTACAGCGAAACAAACTGGCAAATTTCAATTTGTACAAAATAAACTGAGTAGGAAAGGGAGAACGGAACTTTGCCCGAAAACGGTTCAGGGGAAAATTTTATCAAAATCAACGGAGGTAAATAATTTGCGGCCGATATAAATGGCGGCAAGGACTAAAGTGTAGGTGAGCGTTGCTGTCATAACTGAGTTTGGAGGCTTTTTAAAAAAATTTGGTTAGACTATTTTTCAAAATGGTTGTGCGCAAACCTAACGAATATTTCTTAGGATTTGCTTTCCTTTTTTAAAAAATATTTTGAATGCTATCTGACATTCACGATTTTCTGGAAGCGGGCGTGGAAAAATTCAACCGACCCGAATTCATCGAAAACGACCCGATCGGCATACCCCGCCGATTCACAAAATTGCAGGATATAGAAATCATGGGATTTTGGACAGCGATGCTCGCCTGGGGGCAAAGAAAAACGATTATCCAAAAAGCGACCGAACTGGCGCAGCTCATGGACAACGCGCCTTTTGACTTTATTTTGAATCACAGCGAAAGCGAGCGGCAGCGATTTTTATCGTTCAAACACCGCACTTTTCAGACAACCGACACGCTTTATTTTTTGGAATTTTTACAACAATTTTATAAAAGACACGACAGCCTCGAAGAAGCATTCGCCAGATTTATGAACCCTGATGAACCGACCACAGAAAATGCGCTGATTGGTTTTCATAGATTTTTCTTCCAACTGCCCGACGCGCCTGCCCGCACACAAAAACACATTCCAACGCCCCTGAGAAATTCGACCTGCAAACGCCTCAATATGTTTTTGCGCTGGATGGTGCGGACGGATGAAAACGGCGTGGATTTCGGGCTTTGGAAAAATATCAGTCCGGCGCAACTGCTTATCCCGCTCGATGTTCACGTGGATCGCGTAGCCCGCAGATTTGGCTTGTTGCAAAGAAAACAGACAGACTGGCAAGCCGTTTTGGAACTCACGCAGACGCTCCGCCGTTTTGATCCCAACGATCCCGTCAAATACGATTTTGCACTTTTTGGATTGGGCGTTTTGGAAAAGGAAGGCTTTTAAAATGTCCGGTTTTCAATTTTTAAAATACATGCGCATCTGTCTCAAAACCTTTTAATTTTGCGCACCTTTTTAAAGGGCATTGCGTAATGGAAATACCCATTCTCACACAATTTCAAATCAGAAAAATATGTATCGTACGCACACTTGCGGTGAATTAAGAATAGCCGACGCCGGCAAAGAAGTAACCCTGAGCGGCTGGGTGCAACGCACCAGAGACAAAGGATTTATGATGTGGATAGACCTGCGCGACCGCTACGGCATCACCCAATTGATTTTCGACGAGGAAAAAACAAGTAAGGAATTAATAGAAAAAGCCCGCACCCTCGGCCGCGAATGGGTCGTAAAAGTGCAGGGAACCGTGATAGAGCGTGCTTCCAAAAATGATAAAATACCGACAGGTGACATCGAAATCAGGGTGACCGGACTCGAGGTGCTGAACGCCTCAAAAGTACCGCCTTTCACCATCGAAGACGAAACCGACGGCGGCGATGACCTGCGCATGAAATATCGCTACCTCGACATCCGCCGCGCGCCCGTGCGCGACAGTCTGGTATTCAGAAGCAAGGTAGCTGTACAAACGCGGAGCTATCTGTCAGAGCAGGGTTTCATAGAAGTGGAAACGCCGGTTTTGATAAAAAGTACGCCGGAGGGGGCGCGCGATTTTGTGGTGCCGAGCCGGATGAATCCGGGACAATTTTACGCGCTGCCGCAATCGCCTCAGACTTTCAAACAAATTCTGATGGTGGCGGGCATGGACAAGTATTTTCAAATTGTAAAATGCTTTCGCGACGAAGACCTGCGCGCCGACCGCCAGCCCGAATTTACGCAAATAGACTGCGAAATGGCTTTCGTGACCCGCGAAGACGTATTGAATATTTTTGAAGGACTGACACGATACCTTTTTAAAAATACGATTGGGCTGGAACTGCCCGAGTTTCCGAGAATGTCATACGATGAGGCGATGCAGCGCTACGGCAGCGACAAGCCGGATATCCGTTTCGGGATGGAATTTGTGGAGTTGAACGATTTGATAAAAAAACAAAACCGGGGCTTCGGCGTGTTTGAAACTGCCGAAATTGTGGTGGGCATCTGTGCCGAAGGGCAAGCAGATAATTTTTCAAGAAAAGACATAGACACGCTGACCGAGTGGATGAAGCGCCCGCAAATCGGCGCCAAAGGACTGGTTTATGTAAAATTTGAAAACGACGGCAGCATCAAATCTTCCATCGGCAAGTTTTACAGCGACGAAGATTTACAAGCCTGGGGCGATTTGTTTGGCGCGAAAAAGGGCGATATGCTTTTCATCCTCAGCGGCGAAATTGATAAAACGCGCAAGCAACTCAACGAACTCCGGCTCGAAATGGGCCGGCGTATGGGCTTGATAAAACCGGGTGATTTCAAACCGCTCTGGGTCGTTGATTTTCCGCTTTTGGAGTGGGACGAAGATTCGCAAAGATTTTTTGCGATGCCCCACCCCTTCACTTCTCCGAAAAAGGACGACATCCTCAAAATGATGAGCGATGATTTTGAAACTCTGAAAGGATTGCGCGCCGACGCTTACGACCTCGTCATCAACGGCGTGGAAATCGGCGGCGGCTCCATTCGTATCCACGACCGGGAATTGCAATCGAAAAATTTTAAACTGCTGGGCTTTACGCCCGAAAAAGCGGAAGCGCAATTTGGCTTCCTGCTCGGCGCTTTTGAATACGGCGCGCCGCCGCACGGCGGCATCGCGTTTGGATTCGACAGGCTATGTGCGGTGATGATGGGACAAACCAGCATCCGCGATTTCATC
>CALMIT010000876.1 GCA_937864255.1 uncultured Saprospiraceae bacterium | reverse complement strand
GTACATTGCTCCTGGTTGCCACACATATCCGTAGCCGTAAAATGAAAAACGTGTCGCCCAAGCGGATAAACGCCGTTAGCATTAGGCCCGCCGTCAAAAGCAAATGGCGAATCATTCGTAACCGTTACAGCCGTATCGCACAGATCTATGGCGGCGGCTATCAGATTTTCTATGGTGTCTTCGCACATATTCATCCCGGTAGCAATCGTCCAAAATAAAATACCGTTGCCGTATATCGCGAAAATTACCACAGGTATCCGTAAGGCGATAAATGCGGAAAAGCGTATCCGTGCAGTCATTCCCGAAACTATCGCTTATAAAGTCAACATCCACCGGGCCGCCGCAATTATCTGTTTCTCCGGTCACTACATCCACGCTCGGCGCAGGCACCTGATCCGGGCATTCATAAGTAGAATCGGGAATAGGATTCGCCGTGGGAGGTATGGTATCAATAAAAAATACAGTCCTCGAAACCGTATCCGTGTTGCCGCATACATCTTCGGCAATCCAGGTTTGCAGCGTCCGCGATACATCCCCCGGACAATCGCCCGGCAGATTGGGTACTGTCAAAAAACCTATGGAAACCGGGCCACAATTATCCGTAGCTGTCGCAAAAGCGGATGGAATCTGACTGCCGCAATCCAGCGAAATATCAGGCGGCACATTTGTAAAAATTGGTGGAATGGTATCAAGAACCGTTGATTTTACAATAAACGTATCCGACACATTCCCGCAGGTGTCAAAAGCGACATAGCGGTACAATTTCATATAATCGTTCGGACAGGATCCCGGAATACTGTCAAAACCCAAAAATTCAATCCTGACCGAATCACTACAAAAATCTGTCGCGGTCGGCATCCTCGAAAATTCGTCGGCAGCACAGGAAAAAGTAGTGTCCAAAGCTCCCGGATCCTGATCCCAGTCGGGCGGACTCATGTCGGTCACTATAATTTCCTGGACGTAAGTGGTATCAAAACCGGTACACCACTCAATCACCCTGAACCGTCTCCGCAATTTTTTACCACAACTGATATCAAAAATGGTATCGGAAATGCCGATGGCAAAGTTTTCACAGTCGGAAACAAAAACCGGCATACCCGCGTCCAAATCATTCAAATTTACACTACAATCCACCGTAGAGTCGGGCGGAAAAATGATGGAAAAAGAAGTGGTGTCCACCACCGTTATTTTTTGCACACAGGAATCTTTCCTGCCGCTCATATCCGCCACCCTCCAGGTTCGGAAAATCATCCCGACATTGCACATATTCAGCATCGGCGCATCGCTAAAACTGAAAGTCAGCGAATCACAATTATCCGTCGCAGTCGCCGTGCCGGTGAGTGCGGTATCCAGCGGATTGTCCGTACATAAAATGGTGACATCCGGCGGACAGGTGATTCTCGGACCGATTTTATCTTGCGGATGCACCTCTGTCATGCAGTCGTTGTAATTGCCAAAACAATCCCAAAACCGCACCACGACCATGACAGATTGCCCCACGTCTTCGCAGGTAAAACAAACCATGCTGCTGAAAAGCGAATCGGGTTCGTCCATGCGCCTTACGGAAATGGAATCAAGGCAGCAATTGTCCGTAGTACCCGCGTCAAAACTCGCCGTGGGTATGCAAGCAATGCCGGTAGAATTGATATTTACCACCAAAAATTCGGTGCAAACAGGCGTGGGTGGATCATCGTCGCGCACCACTACGATAGTGGTGCAGGTAGTGTCATTGCCACAATCGTCGGTAGCTGTGTAAATAAATTCATGAACGCCCAAAGGCAGGTCGAAAATGATACCGCCATTGGTGTGTAAAACGCCGCCGGGATAAACTACCTGCACCGAAATATTGATGGTGTCCGAACAATCGTCGCTCAATGGCACGGGTTCGAGTACAAAAGACGAAGCGCAGGCATCGTTGTTGGTTTCTACAAATAAAGTATCCGCACAAAGAATCGTTGGCGGGGTAGTGTCCATCACTTTTATGATCTGAAAAACGCTGGTGTCCACATTGGTACAGCAATTCAGCACCGTCCACCTTCTGATGATTTTAAAACCGTTTTGACACAAATCCAGCCGCGCGTCTTCATAGCTCACGTTAAATTTGCAAAAGCCCTGAATTTTTGTGCTGTCTATGGTCGGCCAGCCAGTGACATCCGGGTCGCCCGTAGAACCGACACTACAATCAATAACAGGCGCTGCGATGCCGTCCCAATTGGGTGGAAAAACCACATCGGAAAGAGCGGGCGTTTGAAAAAAGATACGCTGCACGCAAGGTACGGCGAGGGTGTTTTTATTGTCCTTTGCCTGCCAGCGCCTGTAAATGATGGCATTGAAAGGCCCGCCCGTACAAGTCAAATCCACAATGCTGTCCACATAAAAAGTGACCGGGTTCGGGTCGCAATTATCTACGATGACAGGACGTCCGAGGCTGTCCGGATCGGAAGAAGTGCCGCAGGGTACGATGGTATCGCGACAGGTAATCTGCGGCCCCAGTTTATCCTGCACGCGGATGCTGCCTGTACAAAAATTGCCGGTGGTAATATCTCTGATACGCACCATAAGTACGCGATCCACATGACTGCAATTCACCGTGTCGCCCGCCGGTTGTCCGCCAATCAGGATGTCCACTTCTTTTGGGCCGGGGCAATCATCGGGATGTTCCAGCATCATGTCCGGCGTCACTAATGCATAGCCGTTTTGCTCGATGGATACATTCACCAGGTCGTTGCAGTTGAGCACGCATTGCGCCCTCGCCGACGAGGCGGCAAACAAAAAAAACAGTATGAATAAAAAAGGGAAAGCCCGTTGAAAAAACGGTAAAGCGGTGTAGTGTTTCTTAGGGATTTTCATCTTAAAAAACCGATTGTAGCAGTCGGGCAGGGCCGAATGCGGTGATTACAATTTGTTACTCAAAAACAATGGGTGTAAGGATGGGAAAAGAATGCGCGTTTTCGATAAAAGCATTGACTATTAAGCCGTCAAATATTTTGCCAAGTTTTAATGTGTTGGAGAAAAGAGAAATAAAACAGGAAGGTAGTTTTAGGATTTCACCGCATTTAAACAACTAGCGTGGGCATTAAATTTAATGCCCACGCTCTGGCTAATAGAGGGGAGATTATTCTAATCTTTCCAGCCGCCACAACTTTCCAGAAAGGTCTACGAAAGCTATCAAGCCAAAATCGGAATTAAGATATGTCTCAATTGTTAGTGGATATTTATCTCCATCTCTTCCTACAATTGAGACCATCTTAGGCTTTTGATAAAACACATTCCTGAAAGTTTTTCCCAATATTTCAATTTGGCTTACTCGAGCGTAACTAGTATTGGAAGTCAGATTGTCATTTTTAAAATCAAAATAAAATACAGAATAATAGCTTGAAGGTTGGTAATATTTGGAAAGCCCAACACTCAGTTCGTTTGTTTTTATAAACTCTTCATTCGATAAAAATGGAACAGGGTTTTTAATCCTTGTAACTAAATTATAATCTATTTCAAAAGTTGAAGATTTCAAAAGTAAAAAATAACTTTCACTAACCCAGTTATGGATCAATCGCAATGTGTCGTTTCCTTTTATATCACAAATTCTTGATGCTATTTGCTTTGGGAAATGTGAAGAGAATAAATACGATATTGTAAACTCTTCAAAATTTCCTAACGAGTCAACAAAAACAGCTTTGCTTTTTCCCTCATAAGGCTCTATATAACTTCTTTTCAGCCCGTTGTCAAGAAAAACTGTATCTGAGTTTATAGTTGTTGGACAATCATAAACATTATAAAATCCTTCCTTTTGACAAGAAAAAAAGAAAACTAATAAGGTTATCAATAAACTAAAGTTAGTATACATTTTATTTTCTAATTTTTTATTAATTTTTCAGTAAAATAATTTCCTTCATTATCAAAAATTCGGAAAAAGTAAACACCCTGTAAAAAAGTATCTAATTTTATTGTAATACTAAATGTTTCACTATTTAAACCTATTGATTCCTTTTTTATTAATTTTCCCAAAGCATCGAAAATATAATAAGTTAATTCCTTTGCATCATGTTCATTTATTTTTACATGAACATAATCTTTGAAAGGATTTGGATACAGGGAATATAATTTATTATCAGCATTGGTTAAATTCAAAATCTCGTCGCCATTTTCATCTATAAAACCAGGACTCGTTTTCGCAATAATACCATGAACATATACACATGAAGTAATATCTTGAGAAGTTACTGCATCGCAAGAAAATAAACCTGCACTTCTATTTTCAGTAGGATATATAGAACAGTACTCTATTATTTCACACATACCTTCAGTTCTTTGAAAGTAGCATTTATTAAAATCAAACTGCTCACTTTCCAAAACTTCTCCTGTTTCGACGCATACTGTGTTGAGAAAACAATTCGGTGCAAATTCGTTTATTTGTGTAGGACAATCAGGTTGATCCGGATCTTCATCAGGTGGGAGGGTATTGCAGGGTGCTTCCTTTACTGTGCTAACCCAAACAGGGCCTGGTATTCCTACAACTGTTGGGAAATAACATCCCGCTTCAAATAAGCAAAAACCTTCTCTTTGACTAGGAGTACTGCTGGAATAGTCCACATATTCTGTTGCCCAGGCCGCTTCAACTGGGAAAACATCTACGCATGTACCTAAATTTGGATTATTATTACACGGTGATGTAATACAGCCTCCTCTTATACTCCCGCCTCCTTTACATGGCTCTTGCTGATCATTTGGAAAATACTGAAAATCAAATGAATTTTCTGCAGTTTGGCATTCTATTCCATCGCAAGTTTTACATTTAAAGCCACCTACAATTACTCTGTAATTTCTATCAGCCACATTTACCGCGTTATAAGGATCTCCTACAAACCTGTCAGTGTATTCTCTTAGATAATCAGAATTCCAAAAACACGCATCTACTCGCTTTAAAAAATCAAATGAAAAGTTATACTCACAACCTTGATCGGTTAATATATGAGCCATATAAGTGCCTTCCTCGTCAATATCCAATCTGCCGGCATTAGGACCATTTATCGTATAAAAACTGGGGTTACCTCCATAACCGGAATCCGCCCACGGTGCAACACCAACTCTACAGAAAGATTTTTGTCCGTTGTATTTCCAACCACTGGGTCCGCTCCAAGTTATAATAAAATCTTTTGGTCGCGGCGGAGCAAGCCAATCCAACACATCG
>CALMIT010000875.1 GCA_937864255.1 uncultured Saprospiraceae bacterium | reverse complement strand
ACTTTATAGGAAGTAACGACTACTTCTTCAAGGTTTACTCCCCCCGGACTTTCCATTTTTATATCCAGCTTGTTCTCTTTTCCGGCGTAAATGATTACACCATTTATTCTTTGCGTTTGACAGCCGACGTAGCTGGCTTCTACATCGTATGTTCCAGGCTCAATGTTTGAGAAGTGGTAATTGCCATTAAGATCAGTATCCGTCCCGGTGATCAGGTTGCCGCTTTTAAACAGAGCTATTGAGCCGAAGAGAATAGGCGCGCCAGATTCAGCCTCGGTCACTTTTCCCGAAAGGGAAGTTTGAGCGCTTAATAATTGACAAAGTGGTATCAATATGAATAAGATATACTTTTTCATGGCAGTGGATTTTTGTGTTATGGAATGTGTTTTACAAATAGCTGATTCTTAAAAATCAGGGGCGTATGACGCTGAGTTTTTCTGCTTTTTCGATTTCCTGATTTTTGATGAAGACCACATAATGTCCGGCGGGCAGGTGAGAAATGTTAATCTGTGTCTGATCTTCTACCCGCTTTGCAGTCAGGACAGTTTTGCCATTTACGTCCAATATTTTCAAGCTAAAATATTGGACGTCGATATTTGGAGTTGAACAGGCGATATACTCATTTGCCGGATTGGGATAAATAAAAACCTGTTCACGTGCTTTGATAAACGTTTTGAGCGAATTGCCCCGCTCCGTACAATCATTTGCAAATTCAACCTCTTTTGCTTTGTTGTAAACTTCCGTTTGAATACTTTTCAAATCAAACTGTTTACCCGGATTCAATACCGGAATCACCCAGTTGATTCCCATTTTTTCTGCCGGATCGGCAATTGTTTTATTCAAAATGGAAGGCAAATTTTTCTCGTCAGAGAGCAGTAAAATTACTCGCGGCGAGACAGTTGCTTTTGACCAATTCATTCCAATACTTTGCGATAGTGCTTCCAAAACAGCTTCCTTTTCATCGCCGCCACCCACTGCAAACTGTTCTTTCAGAAAAGTACCGGCTTGTGTCCAATCCGCAGTAAAGTCAAATTTGCGAACCATGTATTCGTCTTCGCGATCCCTAAAAAGTACTAATCCGAGTTTCAGCTGGTAATCAGGCAACTGATTTTGCAAATCTGTCATCAGTTCCGAAAAATTCCCTTTCAGTTCGTCCACGACCGGTTTCATAGAGCCGGTGGCGTCCACCACGAGGCAGAGTTCCAGTTGTTTTTCAAAATTGCAGGGTGTGTTTTTTTCGCCGGTTTCCTGCGCGTTCAGCAGGGAAGCGAACAAAAGTAGTCCGGTGAAAATCCATGTCGTTTTCATGTTTTTTCATTTTAGTGGTGAAAAAATTTGTGATTAGCGTTTCGTGGAGATTTGGTTTTTCGTTTTTAAAAAAAGGTTCGCCGGGGGATTTTTTCTTTTAAGAGCTTCTAAAATTCTGAAGGAAACCGGCGAACCGACAACAGCACTATTTTACTTTTTCTCGCTTTATGGGTGCGTTTTCATATCTTGGTTTGTGCCCTTAATTCGGATGGTCTTTCCTAAAAATGTTCTTTTTGCAAACCGCAACAAAATCTGAATCCGGGTTTAAAAGTCAGGTTGCAAATTTCGTTGTTGATTTCAAAAATAGGCGCAACGGTTGGGTCGGGCGAGCCAAGAAATCGGAAAAGTCAGGTTTCAAAAACCGGTTGTGAAGGAGCGTTTAAAGAATTTCAAAAAGAATCCGCTTTCCAATTCTTTCCATTTGCCTACATTTGCCGCTTCATTTTACCGGACAATTTTTTTTAAAAATCAGGCGGCAATCTTTCCAGCGATTTTCATCATTTGACCAAATTCGGCGCTGCATTGTCAGCCATTTTACCATTTACAAATCTTGCCAATCATCTCAAAATGCAACTTAGAAAAATACAATCCGCGCTCATCTCGGTTTACCACAAAGATGGACTCGAAGCCATCATCCGCGAACTCGACAAGCTGGGCGTAAAACTTTATTCCACCGGCGGCACACAGGATTTTATTCAAAAACTCGGCATCGAAGTGGAGTCTGTAGAAAACATCACGTCTTACCCCTCCATTCTCGACGGGCGCGTCAAGACCCTGCATCCCAAAGTTTTTGGCGGCATTCTCGCGCGGCGCGAGGAAGCGCATTTAGTGCAATTGGAACAGTACAACATTCCCGAAATTGACCTTGTGTTGGTGGATTTGTATCCTTTTGAAGAAACGGTGGCGAGCACCGACCACGAAGCCGCCATCATCGAAAAAATAGACATCGGCGGCATTTCGCTGATCCGCGCAGCAGCAAAAAATTATAAAGACGTGGTCATTGTGCCGTCCCGTGAGGAGTACGATTTGTTTTTGAATTTGCTGATTGAAAAACAAGGTTTTACAGACATTGAGGACCGGAAAGAACTGGCGCGCCGCAGTTTCAAAGTGTCGTCAAATTACGACACGGCGATTTTCAATTATTTCAATGCCGGCTCGGAAGACACGAGTTTTAAACACAGCATTCATCGGTCGGAAGTGTTGCGCTATGGCGAAAATCCGCACCAGCAAGGCGTGTTTTTTGGCGATTTGGAGGCAATGTTTGAAAAACTAAACGGCAAGGCGCTTTCTTACAACAACCTCGTGGACGTGGATGCTGCCGTGGCGCTCATGCGCGAGTTTAAAGACGCCGAACCGACTTTTGCCATTTTAAAACATACCAATGCCTGCGGCGTAGCCAGCCGTCAAAACCTGACCGACGCCTGGAAAGCGGCGCTCGCCTGCGATCCAGTGGCGGCATTCGGCGGCATTTTTATTTGCAATCGAAAAGTGGATTTGGCTACCGCGCAGGAAATTGACCAGCTTTTTTACGAAGTATTGATAGCGCCGGATTTTGAGCAGAACGCACTCGATTTGCTCGCCGCAAAAAAGAACCGTATTCTTTTGAATATCAAAGACTTCTCCGTTCAAAAACGCTTTTTCAGAAGTCTGCTCAACGGCGTGGCGGAGCAGGATGCTGACCTCCGCACCGAGACAGCAGCCGATTTTAAAACAGCGACCCGCAAAGCGCCGACAAATGAAGAAACCAGCGACTTGCTTTTTGCCAACATTTGCGCCAAGCACCTCAAATCCAACACCATCGCGCTGGTCAAAAACAAACAGTTGATCGGGATGGGCTGCGGACAACCCTCGCGCGTGGACGCGCTGAAACAGGCAATAATCAAAGCCAAAAGTTTTGGTTTTGATTTGCACGGAGCGGTCATGGCTTCCGATGCTTTTTTCCCTTTTCCGGATTGTGTGGAAATAGCTGATAATGAAGGCATTACCGCCGTAGTGCAGCCCGGCGGCAGCATCAAAGACCAGGACAGTATTGACTACTGCGACGCGCACAATATGGCGATGGTGCTGACCGGCGTGCGCCATTTCCGGCATTAAAGTCCAAAAGAAGGAAGGGAGAAAAAGCGTTGTAAAGTGAAAATGCCTAACTTGGGT
>CALMIT010000874.1 GCA_937864255.1 uncultured Saprospiraceae bacterium | reverse complement strand
CTCGGGCGGAAAGCGCGTATGTACTCTGCCCTCATTTGTGCCGGCGGCCAAATCCCGCTCAACAATTTCTTCGATAAAATTCAAGGATTCATTCGACTCCGAATTCATATTAAAATGATTAAAATAAAGTATAAATACAAAACAATTTGAAAATCAGCGAATTGCCGGTAAAAAACCAGCCGGACTGCTTTGATCCGCTTTAGGCGGGCAAAAATAAATCTACTGCCTTTGAAAAGGAATTTTTTTGACAAAAGGTGGAAAAAATATTTTTTCTACTTTATTATTTGATCCGAATGCCAAAAGCTACCTACTTTCGCAGCCAAAATTTAAAATCATGAAATTTAAAAATGTATTATTTGCAATCTTGATAGGCAGCGCACTTTTTTCAGCTTGTAAAAGTGATTCGAGCGCATCAGCCGAATCTGGCGAAGCCACTACCGAAGGGCAAACGACAGAAGAACCCTCAAAACCTAAAAGCAAAGAACAAACAATCTTGGGCAACTGGCGCGACGTAGATGATGCAAAATCAATCATTTCGATAGCCGGCAGCAGATATTTTTCCATTTACGACGGAAAACTTATTTCGGAAGAAACGATGGAATTTCATGAAAAATGTCCCGAATCCTGCCAGTCGGGCGGCGACGTGTCCGGTAATTCCTGTTTTACCACCAACAGCACCGACGGCAGCACCTGCTACGTGATTGTAAAATTGAGTGAAGAAGAATTACAACTCACTATGGCGGGCGGCACAGGCAAAACGCTGACCTATCGTCGTTTGCAATAAAAAATAAAAAGAGCTGGTTTTTTCCGGCTCTTTTTATTTTAACCAAGTCCGTTTTTGATATCCAAAAGTCGCGACTGGATGGACTGGAAAGTTTCGTTAAGCGCCTGCATCTGTTTCTTTTCGGAGTTCAGATGAATATCAAAGGATTGAAAATTGTTGCTAAGTTTTTCGCGAATCATTTCAACATATTTTGTCAGTTTTTCACTCACCTCCGATTCAATCTGGCTCCTGCCCGCGGCAATTTCGCTTTTAAAATTGGTCAAAATTTGCCTGGTTTTCAGACTGGTAGAAATACCGGCAAACAGGACGCCGACAGCCGTCAGGATGCCGCCCGTGATGTCGAAAACCATCCCGTTCGTCACTGTCATCAGGATTGTGCCGACAACAGCAAGCCCCGATCCGGTCAGCAAATTAGGTGACAAAACCTCCGTTCCCGGAAACATTTCTTTGTCGGTAAAATTCTCGGAGCGGTTCAAAAAGCGGTGAAAAGTATCTTGCAAATCTTTCAACACATTCGCCCTGCGTTCGGCAATCTGGCTAAAAATTTCGTGGTCATTTTTTAGAATCGTCTGGCTGTTTTGTATTTTCAAATCAATCAGTTTCGCCATTTGTTGGATGCTTTCCGCCAAATCGCCCACGCTGTTTTGAAGTTTGGTTTGAAGTTCCTGATGCAGGTCGCGCTCCAGGTCTGTGGAGAATTTTTCTGCCCAGGATTTTATGGACGCTTTTTTATCAAAAATGGAAGCGATCGAGCGTTTCAGCAAACCGAAAACGCTCAATTCATCGGACAATTCTGTCAGTTTGGAATGTGTGATTCGGTCGTAGCCCGATACCAGATTTTCTACCAACACGCTGACCTGTCTTTTGGAATTTGACTCCTGACCGCTCAGCGTTTCTTCTATGTCCTCTCTGAATTTCAAGTCCGCTTTTAGTTGTTTTTCGCGCAAAGCAAGCCCGCCGCCGATGCGTTCGAGTATTTTTTCGGCGGTGTTTACATTGCTTTCCATTTTTAGCAAAGGAGCTTTGCCGCCGGGGATATTTTGGTTGATAAAAGTGCGCCTTTCTCCAAATCCGCTTTCTGCCGACAGCCCTTCTTGTTCCATTTTTGCGGACACGCTGAACACGCGCGGGTCGTTAATGCCTTTTTTGATTGCATTGTCAATGACGCCTTTTTCATTTACCTGCAAGTCGGTTTCGGTCATCAGGTCTTTTTGCTGCAAAACGAAAATGACTTTTTTGCGCCAATCCTGGTGAATGAAATCCAGAAAGTCCCAGGCTGACTGGCGATAGGGATTTTTGGCTTCAAAAACAAAAACGATCAGGTCAGATGCGGGTATAAATTTTTCGGTTATTTCCTGATGGTGGGCTACGATGGTGTTGGTGCCGGGCGTATCCACGATGGCTATTTCTTTCAAAATATCCACCGGGTGCATGATTTTTTTGAGATAAGGATTTACTAAAATTTCCTCTTCTTCCTCGCCGTACAAAATTTGCTGCACCGTGTCGGTCATCGGTTGCGGGGCTACTTTGCAGATTTCTTTACCTGTGGAAAGTAGGGCGTTGATGAAACTGCTTTTGCCGGCTTTCACTTCACCCACGATGACAAACATAAAAGGCTCGTTGATCCGGTTGCGCAACTCGCTGACCATGGCGGCGAGTTCTCCGGCGTCAATTTCCGCGGTCATGTTGTGCAGATCTTTGAGCACCTCGTCAAGTTCTGCCTTTTTGATCTTCAAACTTTTGTTTAAAATGGCTGACATTTTTAACCGATTTCGAAATTAGGAACCATTTTTTTAAAATAAATAACCGCCTCGGGACCCGTACAAAACAGCAAATCCAACACGCTAAGATGGCTTAAAAATCCGTGTTTGTATTCAAAAACCTGCGGATAACTCACGGGAATAAAGTAATCGTCGTCACGCTCTGTCCTTTTTTGCGGACTGATGATGTTTCTAAAATCCAACACACATGCGGCAGCCGGCTGTTTTTCATACTTTTCGGAAAAATGGATATTCGCTGGAAAGCCGACAAGTTCGCTTAGCGTTTCGAAAATTTTCAAATTCCAGTCAAAAAGAAATTCCATACGCGAAGTAAAAAAAGATTCAAAATAATCCGCATAAAAATCAAAATAAGGCGCTCGTTTATAGGCAGTTACGATAGAATTCCAATGCTGTTTCTGCCAATTTTCGTC
>CALMIT010000873.1 GCA_937864255.1 uncultured Saprospiraceae bacterium | reverse complement strand
AAAAAGCGCCGTATAATTTAAAAAACGCGTCCTGCCTCAATACAATTTTCTTGTCAATCACTCTCTTTGGGAACAGTTTTGGGAAGGTTCAAATTTAAGCGCCCAAATATATGAGTAATTTATAATGTTTCAAGAACTATGCCTCAAATTTAGCGGACGAGGTTTAATTGCAAATCCTTTCGGACATATTTTTTGGCCGAAAAAATTTTGATAAAAAACAGATGCAAACGGCGTTTATCAGCATTGTCTCGGTCATTCAAAACTCTGCGGAAGTCGGCAGGCTTGGCGATTTTTTGGAAAATACCGCCGCTTTTCTGAAAGCCGCTTTCAGCGATTTTGAAATTATTCTGATAAACAATCGGCAGGCAGTTTATGAAATCGCACCCGTCATCAAAAGTCTCTCGCCCGAAATCAAAAAACACATTCATCTCATTCACCTTTCTACTCAGTTTAATAAAAATCACGCGATCATGGCGGGGCTGGACAGAGCAAACGGCGATTACACCGTCATTTTCGAGCCGGATTTTGGAAACGAGCCACAGTGGATTGAAAAAATGTACCTGGAATCTCAACGGGGTTTCGACATCGTGTACCTGAAAGCTTTGAAAAAAGACGCCAGTTTTTTGACCGGCTTTTTGCGCAGTCTGTTTTATTTCATTTTGAAAAATTATTCGGATTTAAAAGTAGATCCGCTCGCGCACGATACGCGGCTGATTTCGAGAAGGGCGCTAAATTCGCTTTTGAGGCTCCGCGAAAACCTGCGGTACATGAAAGCCATTTATTCGGTCGTAGGCTATAAAACCACTTTTTTGGAAACCGGAAAGGCGCTCGGCTCAAACGGGCAGGAAAAGTTTTCGGAAAAGTTTCGCACATCACTCGTCGCCATTTCGTCTTTCACCACTTTCCTGAGAACGCTTTCTTTGTGGGTATTTTTGCTGTCAGGATTGTTTGTAATCCTCGTTATTTTTAATGCCGTAAAAGTAAAACTGACCAAAGTGGACATCTTCGGCACTCACCACGAAACCTTATCCGGTTGGGCTTTTTTGGTCGTTATCATCGCCATATTTTTCTCTATTACCTTTTTCAACCTTTATATCCTGTCGGTTTATTTGTCCAACATTTATGCGGAAATAAAGCAAAGGCCGTTGTACATCATCGAATCCATCGAGCGATTTTAAAAATTAACCGCGCAAAGCCTCCACCATCATTTTGCCGATGTGTGCGGGCGATTTTACCACGTGGATGCCGCATTGCGCCATGATTTCCATTTTTGCTTCGGCCGTGTCCGCTTTGCCACCGATGATTGCGCCGGCATGTCCCATCGTTCTGCCTTTGGGCGCAGTTTGGCCCGCTATAAATCCCACAACCGGCTTTGTACCGTGCTCCTTGATCCAATAAGCTGCGTCGGCTTCCATGCTTCCGCCGATTTCACCTATCATCACGATACCCTCGGTTTCCGGGTCGTTCATTAAAAGTTGTACAGCCTCCAGCGTCGTCGTTCCCGGAATCGGATCGCCGCCGATACCGATGCAGGTAGATTGACCTTTTCCGGCTTTTGTCACCTGGTCCACCGCTTCGTAAGTCAGTGTGCCTGAGCGAGATACAATTCCAATCGAGCCTTTTTTATGGATAAAACCCGGCATAATACCACACTTCGCCTCGCCGGGCGTAATGACCCCGGGGCAATTTGGACCGATCAGCCTGCAGTCTTTTTCGTTGAGATAGGATTTTACTCTCACCATATCCTGCACCGGGATACCTTCGGTGATACAAATGATCACCTTTATACCTGCTTCGGCAGCCTCCAGAATGGCGTCAGGAGCAAAAGCCGGCGGCACAAAAATCACGCTTGTGTCTGCGCCTGCTTTATGGACAGCATCATAAACGGTATTAAAAACGGGTTTGTCGAGGTGCTTTTGTCCGCCCTTTCCGGGCGTGACGCCGCCTACCAGGTTGGTTCCGTATTCGATCATTTGTTCGGCGTGGAAAGTTCCTTCTTTGCCGGTGAAACCCTGTACGATAACTCTTGAAAATTTATTGACTAAAACAGACATAATCGCTCAATTTTTGAGACTGGGTTGGAAAAAAAATTTGGCGGGGCAATTCTAAAAAAAATTTCCAAGAGAAAAGAGCCTTTGGAAAATTAAAGGCAGCGAACTTTACGAATGATTTTTTTAAAACTTGAAAAGATGGGAGAGGCGGGCGCCTATTTTTTTTCGATAATGTAAACGTCTTCATCGCTGCGGCTCATGTAGTAGCGTTCGCGGGCATATTTTTCGGCATTTTGCTCCAAATCCGCCTGATCCTGCCGCGTATCTTCTATTTTTTCCTGATAAAAAACTTTGTCTTCTTCCAGCTTATTGATAGCGCCTTGCAAGCTAAACTGCGTCAACACGTCGTGTTTGTCGAACAAAAGCATCCACACAAAAAAACAAACCGATACCAGAATGTAAACATTCCGGAAAGGTTTCGGAACAGCATCTATCAAGGGTTGAAAAGGATTTACGCGAAGAGCCATAGTATGTTTTAAAAATAAAAATTACCAAGTCGAAGTGCCAAAATTAATCTGCCAGCGGCGAATCCGCAAAATTTAATTCATCTCAGACGAAAAAATATTTGTCGCGCTCATTTGCATTGCCCCGAAGAGCTTCGTTAGTTTGTTCTTAAAATTTTTAAAAATGAAAATTACCGGACTTTTCATTTACCCGGTCAAGTCGCTGGGCGCCGTGCCGCTCGAAGAATCCGAAATCGGAATTCGAGGACTTTTTTACGACCGGCAGTGGATGCTTGTGAAGCCCGACGGCAGCATGATCACCCAGCGCGAATTTCCTGAAATGGCGCTTTTTAAAATAGAAAACCTACCGGAGCATTTTCAAATTCGCCCGACTCACAAAACGCAATCGCCTTTGCTGCTGGAAAAAAACGGCGGCGAATCGGGAGAAAAACTAAGCGTGAAAATCTGGAACGACACAGCC
>CALMIT010000872.1 GCA_937864255.1 uncultured Saprospiraceae bacterium | reverse complement strand
CGATTTCGCGCTTGATGTCGTCGAGGTTTATTTTTTTTGATTGCAAATCAAGCTGCTTTTCTACCGGGATTCGCCCGTAATTAAAACCCCAAAGTATCAGAAAAAAGAAAACTACCGCGCCGCAAAAACCAGCAACCGAAAAAACAAAATCCACTATTTTTTCTTTTAATGGAGCTGTTTTTTTGATAAAATTCACGAGCCTGTAGCCCAAAAAAATGAAAAGCACAGCGAGAAAAGGATAAATCAGAGCAATCGGAAAAAACGGCGTAAAGACATCCAGGAAAGCCCGCACTTTCAGAAAAAGCCCGCGGCTGTAATAGTTTTCAATAGTGCCGGAAGAGAGAAAAAGCCTGGCAAACAGCGCAGTCAAACCCAAAAATATCCAAAACCAATAAATCTTCTTTTTATTCCATAAATTCACCTTGGCAAGCGTTTTGGAGGTTTGAAAAACAAAATTTAAAAACAAACATCGCTACAATTATTTCAATGCGCCCGATTAAACGAATTATTTTTTGCCTGATTATTTTGAGTACTTTTTTTTCCTGCGCCAACGAAAAAAAGAGTGGCCACAGTTCTGCTTTGCCCCACGAAATTCTCAATTCGGAATCTGAAAATCTGAGTAAAAAAGACCTTGAAAATATGGCCACCGCTTCCGGTCGCGAGGTCGTCGCATTGCGTGAAAGCGAATTTTTTCAAATCCTGAACCAAAAAATAGAAGTGCCGGTGGTTTGTTTTTTTGTAAATGCAGCTTGTGAAAGCTGCTTTTCAAAAATGAAGACAATTGAAAACTTACAGGCTGAAAATCAAAATTCTTTTTTGCTGAAAAATATTTTTTTAAACGATGCGACCGCGTCAGCGGAGATTAACAAAAAGATCAGGACTTCGGGCATAGCTTCTGATTGTTACCAGTTGCAAGGTTCGGCAGAGTTTTTTAAAAAAATTGATGCGACTTGGAGAGGCGGCGTGCCCGCGTTTTTGATTTCATATCCGAAAGAGGAGGTGCATCTTTTTTATCCGCAGGATTTGAGCAGGGAAGAATTTCTGGCGGTGCTTCAGACGCTTATTTTTTGAAAGCGTTTTTTGGAAAGATATTTTCTGCTTTAAAATTAATTTTGCAACCAAATTTCTCCTCACGGGTTTATAAAATTCATTTTTCAAAAATTAAAAAATTACAATTATGGCATTCGA
>CALMIT010000871.1 GCA_937864255.1 uncultured Saprospiraceae bacterium | reverse complement strand
CGATGATTTTCAGTTTTACTTTTTTGACGAACAAAAAATGTCCTGGGATAGCCTGGGCTACGCGGCCGCGGAAGTGAATAAAGAAAAAGTTGCAGCCCAAAAAAGAATTTCCAAACTTCAACCTGAGTTAAAATTTCCGCTTAATCGCCAGTATTTTGCTTTCAACTACGAGGCAATTCTCGATATTTCTTTCCCTTCTACCTGCCCGGTGAGCAAAGAATTGCAGACACAATTGAATGCAAAACTGGAAAAATACGGACTCGGCTGGGAGCAGGCAGAAGTGTGGCAGCGAATCAAATTCAGGGGCAACGAAGAGCACGCGGGATTAATGGTTTGGAAAAACCTGGAAAAGAAACCTTTTCCAGATTGGACGCGCAGAACTTACGGAAAGCTCGAACCGCTCCGCCGCGATCAATACGAATACACGGTGGTGCACGAAAAAGATACGAATCTGGTTTTTAAAGCCAAACTGGAGGCGGTGATGCCGCTGCGTCAACTTTTTGCATTCGAGCCGGAAAAGTGGAAAAACGAGTATAAAAAAACGATGGCGCAAATAGCCGCCGAAGAGGTGCGTATGCAAAATCTGGCGGAGGTTTTTCGGAGTTTTGAACTGAACGGTTTTGGTATATACAACTGGGATAAAATTTTGGAAGGAGAGCAGAGTGCGGAGTTGGCGGGAGAATTTGATTGGGATGCACCTTTGAATGAAAAACTCAGTGAAATGACTGTGACCTACATTTCCGGCGACAATCGCGCTATCATCAATTATCCTAAATCGTCCTGGGCGAAAATGATGCTGCAAAAAGATGTAGGCGGGCGTTTGTTTGCTATTTTACCGGGCAATAAAGTTGCTATTTTCGGGCGGGAGCAATATGCCCGACTTGATTTTGAAAGTTTGAAAAAAGAGAACAATCCGGCTTATGTCTTTGAAATGAATTCAAAGCCGGTGGAGCCGTTTTCGCGGGCGGGTTTTCAAAAAGTTTTAGGTTTTTGAGGCGGATTTTTTAGTGTTTTTGAATTTTGTAACGGAAAGTTTTTCCGGCAATTTCACCTTTTAAAAAATAGACGCCTGTCGGCAAATTAGTCATCGGGAAATAGTGCGTGCCGGGCGGAATATTTGCTTTTTCATCCATTTTCAAACCCAGCGCATTTATGATTTTAAAATCTTCGATTGCTGCATCGTTTTCAATTGTAAAAGCACTTTGAAAAGGATTTGGGTAAATTTTAATGAATTGATTTTCAACGAGTTCGACGAGGCTTATATCGCTTTTTACCCAGGGGCTTAAATCAAAAGTACCCATGAGCGGTTCGAAAACGAGATAGGCCTCCGAACCGAAAAAGCCGCCGAATGTGTCGCGAAAAGTCGCAGCTTCCGCCTGAGCGAAGGTGGGATTGGAAAAGCTGAAACGCCGCTTGTTGCCCGACAAAAATTCCCGCTCCTTAAAGTCAAACAATGTCCAAAAAAAGGTCTGCCCGATTGTCGTGTAACCCAACAGCACGGCGATTTCGCCGGAAGGGTTGATGTCGGCGGCGGCTACCATGCCTTTGGTGTCAAGTTGCGCAATTTTCCGGGCAGCGTACGTGCCCGGAATATCCGGCAACACGTAAAGTCGCGTCTGACCGTCCAACCAGTTTTTCGACCACAGATACAAGCTGTCCCGGTAATGAAAAAAAGCTTCGCAATCAAAATTGTGCGCCCGCAGCCGAGTCGAAAAATCATCCTGATCCTCCCAGGTAAATTCGATTTTTTCGGATGAAACCGAATCCTGGCTCAGTTCAGATTTTTTTATTTTATAGATTTTCAAATCGCGGCGGTTACCATTGTTGTTTCCAAAATCGCCCGCGTAAAGGTGCAGCGAATCCTGCGCAAGGTCTTCCCAATCAATATTGGCAGCATTTTTTACAAATACCTTTCTTAAAAAAGAGCGGGAGGGAAGGTCGAGTTGGTACAAAAAAGGACCATCGCCACTGTCGTTTATCGCCCACAATTGATCATTGAAAAACTGCATACCGGAACACTCCGGGATCTCGCCGGGCAGGCGGGTAATGTCGACCGGAAAAAAACTTGTAAAAGGATATTCGCACGAACCGTCATTTTGAATGGCGGTCGTATTAAAGTTTAGTGCCTGCCGGGTGGGGCAACCCCCCTGGGGGGGGCTTTCTTTTT
>CALMIT010000870.1 GCA_937864255.1 uncultured Saprospiraceae bacterium | reverse complement strand
TCAGCGTCGGCACGGAAGCGAGTTGCTTCACGACGACCACTTTATCACTTACGCCCATATCGCCCGAAACGGTGATATGACCGAAGCGATCAACAAAAAGCGGGTTGGTTTCATAATCCACCTGAACGGTTTCTATTCCGCTGCCGCTTGTTTTGTCAGTCGTAAACCAGGGTGCATCGTCCGTGAGCGTCCAGTTTACATTGCTGATGACATCAAAGGAGGCGCTTCCGGCATCGCCCGGTACCACGATGGTATCGTTGGAAACATCCAGCGACGGACCGCCCGCTCCCTGTGTTATCAAAATAACTACGTTGGGTACGGTAGGCCCGGATACGATGATGGTATCCACGCGGATACCGCCCAGGTTATTGGTATAATTTACCCTGAAATTTCCGTTCAGATTTCCGCCGGTCACATCAGTCGTCAACCAGCTTTCGTCAGAACTATAAAGTCCCCAGGGAACATTGGCCGTGACTGTAAAGTCAACAAATCCGGCATCTGACCCTACGTTTTGATCGCCCGGATTTACGGTGAGGAAAGGCGCAGCACCTGCCTGATTCACGTCCACATATTTGGGCGTGACGCCTTCGCCTTTTACCCTGATTCGTCCCGTACGGGTATCCAGCGAAGTATTTTCCTGGTAATTGATAGTTACCGTGCCATTGTCGCTGCCGTTGGGCGGCGCAATACTAAACCAGGAAGTATTTTCGGTAACCTGCCAATCCGTATTAGAAGTAATATTAAAAGAAGTGCTTCCGGCTTCCGGCTCTACGCTGACAGCTTCGGGATCTACATTGAGGAACAAACTCAAATCAATCAGTTCCATATTGTCAACATAGAAAAGTGCATTGTCATCGTGCGCCAAAAAGCTGACACCCTGCAATTGCAACAATCCGCCCGGTGCAGTAGCCTTGTCGCTGAATGTCCAGGTACCTACGGGTCTGCCGTCCACAAAAAGCGTGGTCTGATCCAGACCGAAATCAATGAGTTGAACCACATCAAACCAAGCCTGGTGCGGAAACCTGAAAGTCCCCACGCGCCCCCCGCCAGCACAATACCCTGCCCGCCGAGTTCGAAGGTCACCTGCGAAGCGTATTCTTCATTATTGACATCGGCGTCTATAATATAGGAGTGCATGAGCCTGAACATCGCCCGGTTGGATGGGTATGGTATAAACATTTTGAATTGCAGTTTATACTTCCCGGATGTGTGCGTGCCCAATTCAGCGATCACATTATCCCAGGCAGTGCCGGGAATACCCGCCTGAATTTTCATGGAATTCAGACCGCTCAGCGAATTTTCAAAAACGACGGAAGCATCTTCACCGCTACCCTCGGCGCCTGTGATAGTCGTCCATTGGTTGGACACCTGTCCGACTGCGGTGTTGGGATAAGTATCAAAACCGTCACACCATATTGCTCCCGCATTGAAGCAATATTCTTGATCATTCGGATACAACCGGAAGTCGTCTATGTAGATTTTGGTTTTGTTATTAGGCGAATAAAAATTCAGCGCGGCCAGTTGTTTCAAACCGCCGGTTCCGTTGCGGGTATTTGAAAAAGCCCAGGTATGTATGGGCGACCCCTGGTAAACCATCGAAATCTGGTCGTTGTCAAGGTCTATGGTGAAAATAAAATCCGACCACAAAGCAGTAAAGTAAGCAAAGGTTCTGGTAGAAGCGGGGAAGGTGTTGCCCGCATACAGTTTCGCAAAACCGCCTATTTGTGAATATTCCATTTGAATATCAAAAGCCACTTCGTTGTTTGGATCGCCCGGCTCATAAGTGTGGAAGACCCTGATGTAAGCGTCTTTTTCAAAAGCAATATTCGATTTGAATTTCAAAATATACTTACCCGTCGTGCGATCGCCGAGATCAATTACCATATCTTTATAAGAGCCGGATTGACCCGTGGCGTCAATTAAAAGCGACTGGTCTCCGCTGGCAGCGATATCATCGCTCACCACCCCGTCTTCGACCGGATTGGCCGTGCCGGAAGCTGTATTCCAGCAAAGCGACTGCCCGTCAATA
The DNA here is from genome assembly GCA_937864255.1 of uncultured Saprospiraceae bacterium. Taxonomy (GTDB): domain Bacteria; phylum Bacteroidota; class Bacteroidia; order Chitinophagales; family Saprospiraceae; genus JAGQWW01. The sequence continues at coordinate 139 of CALMIT010000870.1, read as the reverse complement.
CCGCTGAGGCTGAAAGACTCGAAGTTTTCGCAAATTTCCGTTGCCTCCGGATCCGAGCAAATACAATTATTGGCGTCGGGCATAGAAATCGTAAGCTGGTATGCGCCACCCGGATTATCTTCCAATACGTCCGTAATAA
>CALMIT010000869.1 GCA_937864255.1 uncultured Saprospiraceae bacterium | reverse complement strand
GGCTTAGCCGGTCAAAAGCCCAGGTCCAGTTTTCTTTTTCGCACCGCAAAAAAAGGCGCTCAAAAAAAGAATTGCGCATATTTTCCAAACCTATTTCGTGAAGTTTAGCATCATCCACCGCCGAAAATCTTGCATCTTGTACTACCACTGCCGGCAGTTGCTTATGGTCGCCAATCAGTGTAAAATGCTCGAACATGGGCAACAAACCCGCCAGCATCGGCTCCAGTATTTGAGAGGCTTCGTCAATAATCACCCGGTTGAAATGTTTCAGTTTCAGCAACTCGCTTTTACCTTGGAACGAGGCTACCGTAGCCACAAAAATTCTATGCTTATTCAGAATTTTTTTCAACTCCGAGCGGTTTTTTGCCACGTCTATTTTTTGGTCAAGCAACTGCCCGTGAAACCTCGAATCGGCCCCGAAACGTGAGCCGATGCGGAGGTAAACGTCTCTCATATCGTCGCCGATTGACTCAATGGCTTCGCAAATTTCATCCACTGCACGGTTTGTATAAGCCAACAGCAGCAAATTTTCCTCCGTACGATTCAAAAAATAATCCACGATATGTTTGAGCATCATACTCGTCTTACCGGTGCCGGGCGGTCCCCAAAGCAAAAAATAGTCTTTGGATGCCAATAATTTTCTAAAAATCCGGCGCTGCTCGGCGGTCATTTCGGCAGGCAAATCAACTTTTCCCGGCTCCGGCTCGGCAGGCGGGCGGAGCGTCAGCAACAAATCAGTTTTTTCGGAAGGACTTTTTGCAAACTCAAACAAGCCTCGGTACATGCCGACAAAACTGCTGTCAAGCAAATCGTGTTCAAGATTCCAAAATTCGCTCGATTGAAAAACAGCCTGATTGGATTGCCGCGAGCGCAGTCGCACTGTGACGCCCGACTTATTCAATTCCACAATCGTGACTTTAAAAACCTGACTTTGTAAAACAGAATCACCAGTTTCGCGGTAAGGATACATGCAGGCGATGTCGCCGATTCTGAAATTGGCGAGCGGATTTGTCTTTTCCGTTTTTTCAAAAATAATGACCGGATCGGCTGCCTCGCTTTTGTTTTCAGCAATTTTCAAAAAGCTGATCAGGTCAAAATTTTGCTGCTTGTCCTCAAAACTATCCAGCCACAGCGATGCCAGCCCGTTTGCACTTTCCACGCCTTCTATGCCGGTTTTGGCGAGGCGGTGTTCGCGGGCAACAAAGCCTGCAAAATGATTAAAATACGACTTCATCAGCGGCGTCATTCCCTGGTATGTTTTTTCAAAAATCTCCAAATCCACGCGCTGATAACCTTTTATATTCGGAAAAAGCCGAACCTGCAAATTTTCCAAAGCAGAAGTTTGTCCGGTTTCAAGTCCGAATTTTGAGAGTTTTTTTTCGATGGTCACCAGTTGGTTTCTGATCTGGATGGCTTCCATTTGCTGCGACTTTACAGCCGGAGCAAAGCGCAGCGGGCGCTCGTAAGAGGAAGAATAAAGAATGTAATTGAGCGGCTCGACGGCATTTTGGTAAGTGGATTTTATCAAAAGGTCGTAAAGCAGGGTTTGCGTAAAATGATTATTGCTCAGACCGTATTGGTTGGGCATAAACGCCTTGCCGCTTTTTAATTCTATGATGGCGGATTTTTTTCCGTCTTCGTGAAACACATCCAGGCGTCCCTGCAAGCCGTACGTTTCGGAGTAAAAACTGGGTTCGAGGTAGCAATTTTCCAGTTGGATCGAATTGTTTTGAAATTCACCTTTGACCATTTTTTTCAAAACGGAAAAATGACCTTTGGCCGCCTCCATAATTTGCCGCACCTGCCCGTCGTCCATCAGCGCAAATTGTAAAGGAAACAACTTAAAAACTTCGGCGAAAAGCGCCATAAATTCCTTTTCAGGATCCGCGATAAGTTCGTCCAAAAAAAAGTTGGCAATGTTTCCGATGATGAGTGCGCCGGAACTTTCGAAAGGCATAAATTTCTTCAACAAATACAAAACCGGCTCGGTACCCTCCGGCTGAAAACACTCCGCCACCGAAGTGACGTCCACCAGAAAATCCGGCTCCAAAACAAATGCGCGCGGGTGGTAAATGCCTTCGGCGTCCACTTCCACGTCCAGCAAATTCATCGTCACCGGAAAACCGAAAATCTCCCGGATCGCCCGGATGGTCGGGTTAAAATTTTCATTTCGGTCGGCGATATTGTATTGTACTTTAATTTCTGCTCCGGTGCTTTCTTCAAGGCAGACCAACTGAGCCAGTTGCGGTAAATCCGCCATCGCCACCACCCTGCTTTTCGATTGAAAATCTACAATTTCGGTGGGTTTGAATTGTAAATGTACGATGGGCGGCTCGATGGATTTGACTGATTTGTCCGGCTGGATTTTCCAGATTTGAGTTACGAGTTTTATGATAAATTTTAGTCCAAGCTCGTACAAAGCTTCCCAATCGGCGTAATTTTCATTTTTCTTTTGATCGCGCAGCGTGCGGCGAAAAGCGTGCAGGTAAAATTGCGTCTTTTTTTCAATTTCAAATTTTTGAAAAACATAACTGCTGCGGGCAAAAAAATTGGAAAATTGTATTTTTTCCTCCTCCGTCGCTACCAGACAAATTCTGACCAGGAGCCGCCACAATTCATCCGATTTTTCCTGCCAGCTACATTTTTCCCGGTTTTGTATTTTTAAAATTTCTTTATAAAAAATTTCCGCGTGCCGGTCATTCATAGTTTTTCATTTTCATTCTTTTACAAACTCTTTTTCCAATTTTTTAAAAGCAAAATAGCACACAAAATGCTAATCGCCAAACCGCTGAAAAAATAGGCCATTTCGCCGTAGATCAAAAAGCCGGTGGTGAAAAGCGCGCCATACACCAAAAAAACTCCCAGAAACATACAAAATAGCTCCCGCGGCAACTTGCCTGTTGTTATCTCCTGTTCGCTGATTTCCTTTTTCGCAACCCCCGCATCAATCACTGCCCGCCAGCCGTACGCGTGAGGTTTTATCAGGTTATAAAAATTGACCAGCGTTTTATGTTCCGCAGGTCGGGTCAGGAAAGTGACCGCGACCCAGCCGCCAGTCGTAATCGCCACTCCCGCCACCAACTTTTGCCAATCCGGCATCCCGCCCTCATAAATAAACTGGAAATATAGCGCCACTAAAAATGAAATAAGCATCGCCGCTATTTCGCTGTACGCGTTGATGCGCCACCAAAACCACCGCAGTATGAAAAGCAAACCCGTTCCCGCGCCGATTTGCAATAAAATATTGAAAGCCTGTAGCGCATTTTGCAGTCGGAGTGCTACAAGTGCTGCGCACAACATCAGAATCACTGTGGACAATCTGCCAACGTTGACCATTTCGCGTTCGCCGGCTTCCGGGCGTATAAATCTTTTATAAAAATCGTGAACGATGTAGGAAGAACCCCAATTGAGGTGCGTGGAAATTGTGGACATAAAAGCCGCAATTAACGACGCGATGACGAGACCGAGCAACCCTGCCGGCAAAAAAGTCAGCATGGCCGGATAAGCGAGGTCGTCGTTGACCACTTTCGCAGCTACATTCGGGAAAGCCGCGCGAAGCGAGTCCAAATCCGGGAAAACAATCAGGGACGCCAAAGCGACCAAAATCCAGGGCCAGGGGCGCAAAGCATAGTGCGCGAGATTGAAAAGCATCGTGGCGCCGATAGCATTTTTTTCGTCTTTGGCCGAAAGCATTCGCTGTGCAATATAGCCGCCCCCGCCCGGTTCGGAACCGGGATACCAAACGCTCCACCACTGCACCGCCAGCGGAATTAACAGCAGCGGAACCCACAAATTTGCGTCTGTAAAATCCGGCAAGATATTGAGCCTGCTTTGTACTGACTCGTGATGTAAAAGATTAGAAAGTCCGCCTATTTGGGGCAATCTAAGTACAACTATTGCCGCCCAAACCGTGCCGAGCATCGCCATTAAAAATTGTAAAAAATCAGTCCAGATCACCCCGCGCAAACCACCCAAAGAAGTGTAAATGACCGTAACCACCGAGGCTATTAAAAGCGTCTGAAGCGGCGTAAGTCCGAGCATGACGCCGCCAATTTTTATGGCAGCCAGCGACACACTTGCCATAATCATTACATTAAAAAACACGCCGAGATAAATGGCGCGAAAGCCGCGAAGAAAAGCAGCCGGTTTGCCGCTGTAACGCAATTCGTAAAATTCGAGATCGGTCATAATACCGGAGCGCCGCCAGAGTTTTGCGTACACAAAAACTGTCAACATGCCCGTGAGCAAAAACGCCCACCACACCCAATTGCCCGCCACGCCGTTTTTGCGCACAATGTCTGTGACGAGATTCGGCGTATCAGCCGAAAAAGTGGTAGCCACCATCGAAATGCCCAAAAGCCACCAGGGCATAGAACGACCCGACAAAAAATATTCGGAATAGCTCTTGCCCGAACGGCGGGAAACTAACAAACCAATAATAAGAGAAACGACAAAAAAAACGACAATGATAGACCAATCAAGGGTGCTGAGGTGCATGTTTTTTGATTTGCGTGTGGTAATAATTTTTGCAAATCAAAAGTAACAGTCCTGTCTATATTTTTTAATCAAAGCACTAAAAAGCTCCTTCCGGCAACTTGAGGCTTAGTCGCTTATCAATATTTTTCCTGAAAAATATCTGCCTTTTTCGTCCGAAATTTTGAAAAAATAAACTCCGCCCGGAAGGAAATTTCTGTCAAAACTGTAATGCTGTTCGTAAAACTTTTCATACCTTATTTTGTGCCCGAATGCGTTGGTCAGTTCAAAAATTTTGATGCCGGGTATAAATTCGGTGGTTTCAAAAACGGCCGTAGTTTTTGTCGGATTACCCTTCAACCGCCACATTTTCAGTCCATTACGAATTTCGTCTGTCTTGACCCAAAGTTTGCCAATGGTGTGAAAAACCAAATTTGTCAGAATCGGCGGATTGTTATCAAAATAAATTTGAGCCGTATTTTCGATTACCGAGCCGGCAGGCAAATCATTCTTCTGATTTATTTGAAAAGAGAAAAAACCTTTGGAAGCTTCCACGTTCACATGGCTGTCGGGAAGCATGATTTGATCAAACACGACTTCCAACGTATCGCCGCGAATTTGCCAGGAATAATCGTGCGAAGAAAAACCGGGTCTGAAAGTAGAAATATCCAAACGACCCGAAAGTACGTCCTCTAAAATTACCTGCACAGCCGTATCGTTGCCCGTGTTCTGAAATTCGATGTAATAATCTATGACGCGATTTTGAGGCAATAAATGCGCTTCTCCGACGCCGGTTGGGATGGCTGTTTTTTGATTTGGATCGTAAGCCAGTCGCACTTCCCTGCAATCATAATCATACGCATCTTGCCCGTCTTCCAGCCAAAATTGCGTGACCAAACCCGGATTCAGCCCACTGCAATTTTCAACTGCCCGCGCGGTATTTGTGCCGTCGGGATATTTGGTAGCTTCCATGCGTATGGTCGCCCCATTTGCAGGTTCTTCGATGGACATTTCCTGATCGGGTTCCAGCGAAAACGTACCCACTCTCAGCACAATTTCATCTTCGATGATAACGTACTCGTGTTTTCCCTGCGTTGGCTCAGTACCAACGTTGCGCAAAGTAAATTTGGCATTGCCAAGTCCGTCGCATTGACCCGAAAGACGAATTTCCGATTTGGGATTATCGGGGCAGGGGTTATCCAAATCGGCAAAGGCTTCCAGACACAAAGTCCGGTTTAAAAGAAAAGAATCACATTTGGTTTTTACGGTCATGTCAATGTTGACAAAACCAAAGGGCGTCAAATTGCCAACTTCAAAAAAATAACTGTCGCCCGATTGCCCGGTAAAGGTTGGCGAAGCACTAATCAATTCCAGTTGCGGCGGAAAAGCAACCACCACCACCACGTTTTCAGCGGTGGTGGCGCCAATATTCCGTGCTATTACTCTTATATCGGAACGAAACTGACAAGCCCGGAAAAAGGGCGGCAGCTCCAATTCCACAATCGGATCGGGACAATTGCGCAGTGACTCCAATAAAAAATTGGCAAAAATGGTGTCCGTCATAAGCGTGTCCGTATCAATCCAAATGGTGTCTGTACACATGCCCCAGTTCTGAGTTGGAAATTGCGGGAGCGTAAAACGAATCAATCCGGATTCTGAAAATCCGAACTCAACGATACCGTTTTGGTCGGTCGGTATGACAAAACTTTTGGTATTGGTCTGATAATGCACCTGAATGCCCTCGAGCAACATATCGCCCGCATCGGAAATACAATTGCTGTCCATATCAGCCGCTACTTTTACGATGACCGGCTTTTGATTACATACTTCGATTATTTCCGTTCTGGTATTGCAGCCCGTGCTGTTATTGCCAATTAACAGGGTAAAAGATCCGTCCAGTTTATCACAAATCGCTTCAATGGAGCAAAAGCCGAGGCTGGGATTGTCCATGATAATTATTTCATTATCAATTTGTTGGAGAGATTCAAGTCCTTTTAAAGTGACAAGACTCAAATTATTTTGAACGCTCAATCTGCCTGCGGAATCCAGTGAATTTAATCCTGAGAGATTGATTAGTGCGGGGCAAGATTCTATCTTTAATTGCGCCGTTATTTTCTTCAAATTTCCTGCGCCTGTCAGCGTTTCAAGAGCATCCAACTCCAAAAAACTCAGGTTTCTTCCTACCACTTCCAAATTTTGTAATCCATCCAGATTTTCCAGATGCGAACAATTACTGATTGTCAGCGAGTTTAAAAAACGAACAACCTGGTTAAGCCCGTTTAAACTGCTAATGTCCCCTCCCTCGATCACCACCTCTCCTTCAATCTCCGTACAACCGGGGTAGTTAATCGGGAAGCTGTCAATCTGGCTTTGGCGGGAAAAAATAATGCCGGCAGGGAGGCAACCTTGTGCGAAAATTTGACCGCCGGCAGGAAGCAAAAAGCAAAAAATAAGCGTCAGCAATTTTGCTGAAAAAGTTCGTTGGGTCGTGTTTGGTTTCAATTTTTTCATATCGCTGCGAGCCTGCTGGATTTTGTAATTCATAATCATGGGAAAACTTTCACCAAAGATGAAAGCATTTTCCGCTGATTAAAAGATCAATTTTTGGGCATTGTCGAAAAAAATCTTTCAATTATTAGTCTAATTATTTGGTTTATAGCTTTTTAAAATTTTCTTTGTTCAAAATTAAAAAGCATGCAAGATAGCATTTTGATAAAAACCTGGTCGGCGCTTAGTGAGCCGGAAAAGAAAATGGTAGAAAAAGCCGTCCGCTCTCCCCTCGTCAACAACCGCCCTGAATTACTCCGGCTTTTGAATTATATCGAGTCAAATTTCAGCAATTCAAAACCTG
>CALMIT010000868.1 GCA_937864255.1 uncultured Saprospiraceae bacterium | reverse complement strand
CCTCCCAATCACCGGGTCCATCGTAGTGATCCTCCCAGGTATAATTGGCAAAAGGATCGAGGTAGGCATCGTGTCCGTAAGTGTCGGTTTTTGACCATTCCCAGATTGCGTTGGCTACGGCAGCGCCGTATGCCTTTGATTTTTGCCAATTTTCCTCGCCTGCTTCCAGTTTGTATTTATTATCCAATTGGTTTTCCATTGCGGGGATGATTACTTTGATATGCGAGGGAACGTTTGTAAAAAAACGACTCATAAGATAGGCATAAGAACCGTTGACCACAGATGGCCAGTGGTATTCAATTGCCGGGTCGGGGTTTGGAATGGATAAGCCCGGGTAAAGTGCGGAAACGGATTGAAATTCGGGCATTCCCGAAATGCAGGCTTCATAAGCGGATAAGCCGAGGTAAGCCAAAGCTCGCGGAGCTGGTCCGGGGCGATATCCTGCTGCATATCGTTCCACTTCGAGGAATATTTCATTCCAGTTGTAAACAGCTTCGTTATCGTAAGTTTTGACATTTGCTTTTGTTGGGGTATCGTCAATATCGTCGTTGTCTTTATTACAAGAAACGATCAAAAAGCCTCCCACAAAAAACAAGGTAAGAATGTAAAAAAGATTCTTAAACATGGGAAAATAATTTGAGTTAATAATGTTTTTCAGAAGTCGTGACAAAGATTCGTAAAAATATCATCCGGTGGAATTAGAGCGCTTTAAGAAAAATCTAAGAATTTACTTAGAAAACAACTCGGATGATTTGGGATTTGGCTGGAAGTAAAAGCAATTAATTGCTTCGTGAGCGGACGATGTTTTTAAATTTGTCCAAAAATACGCGAAAGCCCAAAATGACACAAAACCGTGTCTGGATTTTTTTAATAATTTTAGTCATCCTACATGTTTCTCGAACCTCATTTTAAAGGTCAGCGCAGCGGCTGGATAGAAGTAATCTGCGGCAGTATGTTCAGCGGCAAAACCGAAGAATTGATCCGCCGCCTGAAAAGAGCCAAAATCGCCAACCAAAAAATAGAAATTTTCAAACCTCAACTGGACACGCGCTACGATCCCCGCAAAGTGGTGTCGCATGATGAAAATTCCATCCTGGCTACGCCCGTGGAAAATGCTGCAAAACTGCTCGACCTGGCTGAAGGCGTTTCGGTGGTAGGCGTGGATGAGGCGCAGTTTTTTGATGAAGGGCTGACGGATATTTGTCAAAAACTTGCCCTTAACGGAGTCAGGGTCATCGTGGCGGGGCTTGATATGGACTACAAAGGGCGACCTTTCGGGCCGATGCCGGACTTGCTCGCAGTCGCCGAATACATCACTAAGGTGCATGCGATTTGCAGCCATTGCGGCAATTTGGCGACACATTCTTACCGGCTTACGATAAATGAATCCCAGGTCGTTTTGGGTGAAAAAGATCTTTATGAGCCGCGCTGCCGCACCTGCTTTTCAATGGGAAATATTCTCGATTTGCGCATAAAAAACGGGCAATGAATATGCATTCAATGCCCGTTTCAAAATCACAAATTCAGTTTTGATTTTTATGCCTGAGGTAAAGGTTTTTTGAGTGGTTTTTCCAGCTTTAATTTTTTGCCAAATGACTTTACCAACCTGTTTATTTCATTGTAATGCAGGTTGGCTTTCAGGCTTATCATGACCAGATCGCCTTTGTCGTTGACGAGAATGAAAAGATTTTTTATGCGTTTGTTTTTTTCGCGAATCATCATCGAAAATTGCGTCTCGCCGTCTTTCACATAAATCAAATCTTCAAAATTATCTTTTTTAAGATTGCTGATGAGTTGGGTGACTTCCGCCTCAGGTATTATCTGTTGGTCTTCGGCTACCAGCAGGCGTATCTGTTTGATTTCTTTAGCGATTCTCAGCGCGGCCTTTTCATCCGGCTTTTTTACAAATTCGTTTGCGAGACCTGTTCCGAACCAAATCAACCAGCCGGGTACGGTAAAATTGGTCACATCTTTTCCTCTTTTGTGTTTGTGATAAAACTGGCTGATTTCGCGGTTGCCGCCGCAGGAGGATAAAAGTATGGCAAGCCCCAAAAGAGGCAAAATGCGGGATTTCATAATCAGGGTTTTTTATTGAAAAAAGCGGGCAGGGATTAAGCCGGAGCAAACTGCCCGCTCATTCGGGTGATTGATTTTTTTGACCAGAAGGAGAATTTTACTGCTTTTGTTTTTTGTCCAGTTCTTCCAGATGTTTGGCGCCTTTTACGTCCATCATTTTGGCGAGTTTGCCAATTTTTTTGAGGCTGATGTTGCCTTCGATGCTGAGCATAACGAATTCATCCCCGCCGACAAAAAGCAGCAACTCGTGTACGATGTCTCCGCCGTTGTCTTTTACAAAAAACTGCACGTTTTCACCTTCTTTTGAACGCACGGTCATGAGCGACTCATAGCCCGTCGTGCCGATTTTTTGTGTGGCTTCTTTGTAAAATTTATCAGGCGTTTCTTTCGTGGTAAGAATGCGCAGACCCCGCAGGTCTTTGGCTACTTCGAGGGCTATTTGTGCATCTTTGTCGCCTTCTCCAGCCAGCTCGGCAATGTCAAGTTTGGTAAACATGTCAAACATTTTCGGGCTGATGTAAACCACCGTAAAACGGTTGTCATTAACATACTGGTTAAAATATTTGCTGATGGCGTCGTTTTGCGCTTTTGCAGCGACGGCAGCGAAGACGAATAAGAAAATCACGACAATTTTCGATATGGCTTTCATGATTTGAATGTTTTTAAATTTTTAAAAATCAGGTGATAAAAAACTATGTTGATAAATTACTCGAGTCAGTTTGTGATTTGTTCGTTTGCTTCATTGATTTTGCTTAATCCTTTTCTGGCTTCATCTTCCCCTTCGGTCATTTTTTCAGATACCAACGCCAGGGCTTTCATCATTTGGTCATAAGCTTTTTCAGGATCTTCCGGTTCGTATTTTGACCAGTCTATGCCGACAGTTTGTTCGGTAGTTTCCGGCTGCCATTGGCGCAGCATCCACAAACCCGCCACCACAAAAACAATAATCGCTGCCGCACGCAACCAGGTAAAATTCATTTTACGAATGATCGCTTCTTTTTTTACCGGCTGAATTTTTTCCAGTAATTTTTGCTCGAAATCCTCGCCAAGTCCCACCGTTTTTTCCGATTCAAAAAATTCAAAAAGCGGTTGGTAAACTTTCAGTTGTGGCGCCACATCTCCGCCCGTGAAATATTGTTTCAGGCGGTTTTCTTCCTCCACGGTACTTTGTCCTTCAAAGTATTTTTCCAGCAGCGACTCAATGATTTTCGATTCCATATTTTTCATTTTGGATAATTTGTTCACGAATGGTTTTGCGCGCCCGGTGCAGGTACACTTTTACCTGTTCCATGCTCAGATCGAGCGCGTCTGCTACTTCCTGGTAACTCAGTCCTTCGATATCGCGCAGTTGGATGACCGCTCGCTGCGATTCGGGCAGGCGGAGTATCATTCGTCGGATGTTTTCGACCGCATCGCCCAATTCCGCAGCTTTGTGCGGACTCACGCCGTCGTCATGAAATTCCATACCCGTCGGCAAATCGCCCATTTTGCGGTGTCCCGAGCGCAATTTATCAATGGACAAATTTTTTGTCACCCGCACACACCAGGCTTCCAGGTTTTGAATTTGGTCAGCTTGTTCCCGCTGATTCCAGAGTTTGATAAAGACTTCCTGTACCACGTCTTCCGCCTCCATCGGGTTGCCGACAACGCGCAAAGCGAGCCGGTACAATTTGTCCTTGATTGGAATCACCGTTTTTGTAAACATTTCCAAATTCATACGCTGTGGCGACGATTGATGTGAAAGGATGTTACAAGGTGGGAATTTTTTTTAGCGCAATTGCTTATTTTTTTAATTTTAGCACCCGTAAAACCTCAATTTTTTTAAAAAATGGAAACACCTGCCCACACCCGCCGGCTTACCGATTTGCCACCGCGAAACATTGACTGGTTCACCCAGGCTACTATTCTTTTTGGCGGTTTTATGCAGCAATTCGGCTGGCTGTTTTTTGGCTTCGGTATGATTTTCTTCTGGGCTTTTTTTTGGAATTCAACCGCGCGGTTTTGGTTTACCGATTTTGGGCGCTGGGAAGAAACTTCCGGTTTTATCATTTTAAGCGAATCCACCAACGCTTCGGTCAACGACCGGATAGTCAGGAAATACATTTTTCAATTTGAAACGGAGGGCAAAAAATACACGGGCAAAGCCTTCGATACCGGCGGCGGATTCGGCATGGGCGACGAGGTGACT
>CALMIT010000867.1 GCA_937864255.1 uncultured Saprospiraceae bacterium | reverse complement strand
ATCAAGATCCCTACCGGCGGCCGCAGGAAAGAGAATGGCGGGGGGGGTGGGGCGCGAGGCAAAACCCAAAACCGGGCTGCCGGGAATTTTGACCGCCACAAGCGCCGCTTTCCAGTAAACCCGGGCGGTAAAATTGGATAGCCGCCCACACCCTGGCTTTTTGGCCGGCGCTAAACATAGTCAGACAGGCGTCGTTTGCGAAATTCATAAAGTTCATAAACATATCGCTGGAACCGCAACTCACCTGCGGATAATGCGGGCATTCACCAAAATTTGCCGGTCCTTGAAGCGGCGTATCTTCCACGCCGTCGTCCTCATCGCAGGCATTTTCACCCTCGTCGCCGAAAGTATGGAGCAAATTAAAATAGTGCCCGATTTCATGCGTGGCCGTTCGCCCGAGATTAAACCTCGCGTCATTTTCTGCCAGCCCGATTGTACCAAAATAGTTCGGGTCTATCACGATGCCGTCTTCCTCCGGCGAAGTGGCGCTACCCGGAAAAACAGCAAAGCCCAAAGTGCCGCCCAACGGAGCAATCCAGATATTCAAATAATGCTCCGTGTCCCAGGCATCAGCGCCGCCGCGGTCGGCGTGAAAAATAGATTTTGAAAAACGGTCAAAGCGGGGCAGGTGCGTCGGAGTACGCGTAATGCCGGTGGTGAGGCTGCCGTCGGGGGCGACGGAAGCAAGACAAAATTCGATTTCCATGTCGGCGATGAGCGGCTGAAATTCAGCAGGTACATTTGGAATTTCGCAATTCAGCGCGCGAAAATCGGCATTAAGGACGGCTATTTGCGAGTGAATCTGCTCATCGGAGATATTTTGCTCCTCGCTGTACCAAACTACATGTACCACAACAGGCACAACCAAAGCACTCCGAAAAGCCAGGTGTTTTTGATAATTTAAAAAATGATCAAATGATTTTTGATTACCTGAAAAACGGGCAGCGAAGGCAGCATCGCCGGCTAATTTTTCTTGCAACATCAATTCGGAAACACAAGAATTTTGAGCCGAAAGCAAATTTGCAGCAAGCAAAAAAAACAGGCAGACCCAAAATTTAATCCGCATTTTCAAACCGGAATTTTTTGATTTTAAAATAATGAATTGTTAAACTCGCAAAGCCATTTTTCCGCAAGTTAGTCTTTTTCGATTTTTGAAAAATTAATGCGTTTTATAACGCAGATTTTTAGAAACTCAGGCGTCGGGTTAAGAACATTTTGAACCAAAAATGTTTTTTTGCGTACGCATATTCAAATTATTTCTACAATACAATTTTTTGAAAATCAAAAACATGAAGGCAAAATTGCTTTATGTGGAAGATGACGAAAGCCTCAGCTTTGTTACCCGCGACAACCTGGAATTGCAGGGCTACGAGGTCACGCATTGCAATAACGGAAAAACGGCATTTGAGCATTTTCGCAAAGATAAATTCGAGTTGTGCATCCTGGATGTGATGCTGCCCGAAATGGACGGTTTCACGCTGGCCGAAGAAATTCGACGCTACGACAAGCAAATTCCCATTATTTTTCTGACCGCCAAATCGCTCAAAGAAGACAAACTTTATGGTCTGAAATTGGGCGCCGACGACTACCTTACCAAGCCTTTCAGCATTGAAGAATTGATTTTGAAAATCGAGATTTTTTTGCGCCGCAGCCAGATTGCAAAGCCGCATCCCGCCTCGCATTTTGGTATCGGAAAATACAATTTCGACCACGACAACCTTACCTTGTATCTCGGGCAGGAAGAGCGCACGCTCACGCAAAAAGAAGCCGACCTGCTCAAACTTTTTGCCGAAAATAAAAACCTTGTGCTCAAGCGCTCCGACATTTTGATCCAGCTTTGGGGCGAAGATGATTATTTTCTCGGGCGCAGTCTGGATGTGTTTATCTCGCGCCTGCGCAAGTATCTGCAAAAAGACGAGTCCATAAGAATCGAAAACATACACGGCGTCGGTTTCAGGATGAAAGTGTGATAGGAAACTGACGTCTGTGTTACACCACCCATTTTTTTGTCAAAAAGCGGTTTGCTTCCCATGCAGTCTGATTAAATTCGGCTTTTAAATTAAAAATGGAATACAAGCAATTTTTACCCGGCCCTTTATTATCCGCCTACGTCAAATGCTACTGGACGCTGGAAAGCGGAGAGGAAATCATGCCGGCCGAGCGGGAGAAAATATTTCCCGACGGTTGCACGGAATTGATTTTTCATTACGGCGACCTGTTTAAAAAACACCACAACGACAGGGTTTTTGAATACCAGCCGCGAAGTTTTTTGCACGGACAGTTGAAGCAGTTTGCAGAAATAGAAGCTTCGGGCAAGATCGGCATTTTCGCCGTGCGTTTTCATCCTCACGGGCTGCATCATTTTTTAAATACGGACCTGCAAGAAATCACGGGACAAAATATAGCGCCCGGCGATTTTTGGAAAAAAGAGGGCGAAGTTTTGGAGGATAAGATTTTGCACGCCGCCGGCGCTCGCCAGCGGATAGAAATTATAGAAAATTTTCTGCTGGCGCGACTTTCCAAAACCAAGTCGCGGAGCGGTTTTACCGACTACTGCGTCCGGCAAATTTTACAATCGAATGCTGCGATTTCGATAGATAAACTGGCCAAAGATTCCGGGGTAAGCCGCCGGCATTTGGAAAGAAAATTTATTACGAAAGTTGGCTTGACGCCAAAATTGTTTTCACGCATCGTGCGCTTTCAAAACGCGATCACGAGAATTGAACAAGGCGATTTCAGCAACCTCACCTACCTTTCGCTCGAAAATGGTTTTTATGATCAGTCGCATTTTATTCACGATTTTAAAGCATTTACGGGCATCAGTCCGAAACTTTATTTTAGTGAAAAACTTGAGTTCGCCCGCCATTTGATCGCCGAATAAACAGGTCGCTTTTTTACAATTTTTTGCCTTCCCGCCCGAATATTTTTGCGCCGTTAATCAGATTTTTTTAATCAAAATTTTTAACCAATGAATAATTTCATCAACTGGTTTGAAATACCCGTGACTGATTTCGAACGCGCAAAAAACTTCTATTCCACGATTCTCGGCATCGAGATCAAAGAAGCCGATTTTTACGGAACCAAAATGGGATTTTTTCCTACCGACGGTCAGAATGTTTCGGGTGCAATCGTGCAGGGCGAAGATTACAAGCCTTCTTCTGACGGCGCTGTTTTGTATCTCAACGGCGGCAACGACTTGCAAAATGTACTGGACAGAATCCCCGAAGATGCCGGCGCTATCATCGTACCCAAAACACAAATCAGTCCCGAAATGGGCTATTTTGCTATGTTTATAGACACCGAAGGAAACAAACTGGCACTTCACTCAATGAATTAAACTCATGAAAATCATGACCAAACTTGCAGCAGCCTTTGCATTGCTTTTTTGTTTGTCTTGTAATTCTAAAAGTGAGGAATCTGCCCGGCAAGACACACAACCCGAACAAGAAAACGCGATGAAAGCAGTTTCCTGGCTTTTGGGCTCTTGGGAAAACCGCTTCCCCGACGGCGGCATTTTTGAAAGCTGGGAAATGCAAAATGCCTCGCTTTACACCGGCAAAAGTTATTTTATAAAAGGCGCCGACACACTTTCGTCCGAGTCAATCCGGCTCGAGGAAAAAAGCGGAGATATTTTTTATATCCCGACGGTGAGTAAGCAGAATGATGGAAAACCTGTGAGTTTTAAACTGACTTCGAAGAGCGAAAATCAATTGGTTTTTGAAAATCCCGAACACGATTTTCCTCAAAAAATAACCTACTCGCTGATCAATTCAGACTCACTCTTGGCGGTCATTTCCGGCACCTTAAACGGACAAACGGAATCCGAAAATTTCCCGATGAAAAGGGTGAAAAAGTAATTTTATTCTTGTTCGTCGCCCGCTTCGGCGGGCAGGCGCTTGGCTGTTTTGATACCCAAGCCTCTGATATTTTCAGCGCGGCGGATGAGGTTACCGGAGCCGTATTGCAGTTTGTTCATTGCGCTTTGGTAGCTTTTTTCCAGTTGCTCGATGCCGGTTTCGATCTTTTTCATGTCTTCCACAAATCCGACAAATTTATCGTAAAGACTACCCGCCTGACGCGCTATTTCCAGCGCGTGGCGGGTTTGCTTTTCCTGCTTCCAGGTGGCGGCAATCGTGCGCAGCGAAGCCAGCAAAGTGCTCGGGCTTACCAAAACAATCCGCTGATCCCAGGCATAAGCAAATAAATCATTGTCTCCCTGGACAGCGGCGGAAAATGAACTTTCGACCGGCAAAAACATCAGCAC
>CALMIT010000866.1 GCA_937864255.1 uncultured Saprospiraceae bacterium | reverse complement strand
CTTTCGGCAAATTTTTGATTCACGCCTTTTCTAAAAACATTGTCCAAATTGGTGTGGATGGCATAAATCGCAACGTCGTTTTTAATGGCTTTCAAAACGGTGCGCTCCACGTAATTTTTGCCGGTGATTTTTTTCAAACCCCTGAAAACGATGGGGTGGTGGGCGATGACCAGATTACAGTTTTTGCGGATGGCTTCCTCGATCACGGCTTCCGTGGAGTCGAGACACAAAAGCGCACTCGTACACATTGCCGCCGAATCGCCCACGATAAGTCCTGCATTATCGTAAGATTCCTGGTAAAAGGGCGGAGCGATACGCTCAAGATGCCTGAGCAGCTCTTTTATTTTCATAATGTCTCGCGGATTTTATGATTCAAGCGGTTTTTGCACTTTCAGGCTATACTCGTGTGGCAACGCAACGCCAAAATCGCCGAAAACAAACTTGCCGGGAGCGACTTCTTTCTGATTCGGGAAACAATTGACGTGGGAATAATCATATTCCTGAAAATCAACCACTTGCAGTCCTTTTTTCAAAAGAGCCTGGAAAATATTGTGGAGCGAATGATTCCAGAAATATTCTTCCAACTCCACATTTTCGCTGCCGTCGGTGTAGCTGCCATCCACTTTTTCGTAGAATGCCTCGCCGGTGTTGAAATACGGATACGCGATTTTTTGCGTGTTGAAATCAAAAATATATAAAGCAGGATGAAAATCGGCGATAAAAAATTGTCCGCCCGGTTTCAGAAAGTGATGAATAATGTCTGCCCAGCGATCGAGATCGGGCAACCAGACAGTAGTGCCGTAAGATGTGAAAACCAGGTCAAACTGCCCATCGAGATTGGCTTTCAGGTCGTAAATATTCGATTCGACAAATTGCGCGTCGAGTCCGAGGCGGCTGTTCAGTTCGCGGGCGGTTTTGATAGCTTCGCCGGAAATATCCGCACCGGTCACCCGGGCGCCGAGGCGCGCCCAACAGAGGCTGTCCTGCCCAAAATGACACTGCAAGTGCAGCAAACTTTTGCCATTCACGTCGCCCAGCCCGTTCAGCACAGTTTCACCCAGCACATTTTTGCCGGCGAGAAAAGCAGGCATGTCGTAAAATTTGCTTTCCAGGTGCGGTTGTACTCTTTTGTCCCAATTGGTTTTGTTGGTGTGGAAATAGATCTGCTCCTGATTCGTCTTCTCCATTTTTTAAAATTTAATTTAAAAAGGTTCAAAGATATTTGGCAGAAATTTCCACACCAAACTATTTGTAATTGAAAACTTGCGGGGGCATAAATTTTAGTTTTGTAGTGTGAGTGGAATGATCCGCGGTGCGGCGTTTGCCGAAAATATTTTTACAAAATAGATGCCTGCCGATAAGTCTCCGACAACCATTTTTTCGGAAAACCAGCCTTTTGACAAATGCAGTTCCCAACTCTTTTTGAGCGTACCCTGCGTGTCAAAAATTTGGATTTGCAATAGGGAGGATTTTGGTGAAAATATTTCCAAAGTGACCT
>CALMIT010000865.1 GCA_937864255.1 uncultured Saprospiraceae bacterium | reverse complement strand
AAAAAAATAGGTTTTATAATTTATGAATCTCTTGTCTTTCCGATGTGGAAAGCAAAAAAGAGAATCGGATATAATCGTAAATGAAATTTTTTGATGCGAGTAAACTCAATCCCTCAAAAAAAGCTTCGAAGTAGCCAATAAATCCAGTTTGCCGCTCCGCTCAATACAAAAAACAAGAACGCTTCCCCCCTTTTAAGGTTGAAAACGTTCTTGTCTCGTCTGGCAAAAGTAGCGATAAAATCTGAAAAATTACTACTTAGCGCCGGTTTGCAGACAAAGATTTTTAATCTGCAAAATTATTATAGATTGAATCTGATGGCAATGTTGTGTGTGCCGTCAAATATTTGCGTTTGGCGATAAGCATAGTCAATAGCAAAAGTTGACTTGCCATTTTTGCTCGTGGGTACTTGTAACGTTGCACCGGCACATGGTCCAGAATAAATTGGTGCTGCTACGCCTTCATTTTCATTAGAGCCAAATTCATATTTGTAACCGCCCCTCAAAAAGAACATATCGTGCAAGCCGAATTCCAGTCCGCCGCCGATTTGATCTTGTGAAAAAGAGTTGGAAGTGAAATTAGCCAAGAAAGTCAGACGGGAGCTTTTTCTTTTTTCAAAAGCCACTTCATCCGTGCCTTTTTTAAACCACAAGTCATAAGCCAGACCAATATTCAAAACTGATGGCAATTCAAAATCCTGGCTACGGGTATAATAGGTAAGGGCATATTTACCCTCGCTATCGGGGTTCGGACGTTGCAAAGAAATACCTTCTCCTCTGAAAGTCATAGGCGAACCTATATTGCGCAAGGAAATACCGAATTTCACATTGTCATCCGGTCCGGTAACGTATTGTACACCCGCATCAATAGCAAAACCAAATGCGCTGACATCAGAAGTAGATTCGGATACCGCTCTGAAGGTAATACCCACAGAAACTTTGTTTTCAAACATGTGCGCGTAGGAAATTCCCAAATTGAACCAACTCGGAGAAAGTGCGGCGCCGGTACCTTCGGGAAGTGCTTCCGTGGTGATAGGAATTTCTCCAAAATCAACCGCCATGATTTCAACGCCAAATGCACCGCTCTTACCCAAACGTTGGCTAATACCAAACGAGTTAAGATTAATATCAGTGCCTACCATGTAACGCGTATGGCCTATTACAAGCTCTGTTTTGTTGATCCTGATCAGACCGGCCGGATTAAGGCGCAATGCTTCCACGCCGCTGATATTGGAGGTGGTCATTGTGTGTAACCCTGCACTTCTCGCCCACGGATTCATAAGCAGTTCGTAAGCCCCGGCTTCCCCCTGACGATCCGGATTTCCGGCAAAAGAAGGCGCTGCTACAGCTAATAATATGATGATGTAAAAGAGTTTTTTCATGGTAAGAGAAATTTTTCTTTTGATAAAAATTCAATTTTGAAAAGCCAGGTACTCTGCCGAATTAGCAAAGTACCTGACTTTATTTTATAAGCCTGACGGGTCAAACTGGCGTTGAATTCCAAACCATTTAAGAGTCCTCGAACCCAACTCATTAGCATCTACGTGAATCAGATAAACCCCGCTGGCAACCGGAATACCCTTGCCATTGCGCAAATCCCATTCGAGGTGAGGAATTATTTGAGAACGCTCAATGCCTCTGTTGGAGCCTGTCGGCTCAATACCTCTCTCATCACGCGAATATTGGCGGATAAATTTGCCATCAAGCGTATAAATAGTCACCTTACACTTTGCCGGCAGGTTGGTTATTCTTACACGCGTAGAGAACTGGGAATTTTCATAAGCTGAGAATCCGTAATATGGATTAGGTACAATATTGATGGCATCCAATGCCTCATTAATTTCAGCATCTGTAGTTACCGGCTTAGCTTCTACATTCTCCAATGCGAATTCATAAGTAGGATAACCATTAAAATCTCCAGTACCTCTTGCTACTTTGAAAGAATTGTTCACCCGGAGTTTTACAGTTAGCTCATTAGGAATGAGTCCGTCTTTGTAACTGTTAAGCGATTCTCCTACAGGAGGAATAGGGAAGCCAGCCCAGGTGATATTCCTAATGCCCAAAACTTTCCTTAAAGCAGATTGCCCCGGCGCCAGATAACCTCTCAGTTGATTACATCCATCGTATTCCTGGTTGGTCACATATATATAATGCAAACCACCGGTCATAAACTGCCAAAGCTGAGGAACCCCCGGTGTACCAGTTTCAATAAAACCCTGAGAATTCGGATTCCACATCATGTCCGCTCCGGTCGGTGGTTCTTCAAACGCACCGGTGTTACAAAGATCAAAGGCCTGAATCAGCGGCTCGTCACAGCGATAGATTGAAGCTTCGCTAAAGAATATGTTCAGGCGTTTTCCTGTCTCGACGTCAACGGCATAGCCCGGGAACCAGCCCATACCTTCACCGTCGCCATCAGGATCCGCAAGTTCATCGCCATTTTTATCGCTTCTGCTCACAGACGGACTAGCTCTCAGCTCAAAATGCGGGCGATTGCCTACCGCAGTCAATCCAAACTGTGTGAGCCAGGGGGAAGAACCCTCCACTACTACACAACGGCTCCACAAAGTGGTATCGGAAGTGAAAACTATATCTACGTTATTTAAAGCGCTCAGAGCATTACTGCCGTTGATTTGCAGCATTTGCTGACGTACCAGACCTCCCTGTTGCGTCCAGGCTGGCGTAAGATATCCGCCGAAAAGATTATTGGGATGTGTACGGTAATCAAGCAAATAATAGGGTTGGAAGAATCCTCTTCCCAATTTTGAAAAAGATGAATTTGGATCGAGATTATTATCATCTTCATTCGGACCAGTAGATACGTAATCATATACCGGTTCTATACCCAATCCCGGCAGACCGAAACCATCCTGAAGACCAGCAAGCCATTGTGGTGCGAATGGATCCGCGTATTCTTCTTCGTATCCAATAACACCATTCGTGGGGTTGTTAAAAATATCTGCACCCGGCTCAAGTACGTCTCCTACTGTTATAGAAAAACCATATTTGGCAAGAATCTGCTCATTGAGCCTGTCAATTGTGGATTCAGACTCAAAAATTTCTGATGGATTTTCCAGATTAGTCAACCGCCATCTTGCAGGTCTGTCTAAAGTACTATTACCCATGTTGTCGTCGTAGAAAGTTAACCGGAACCTTCCATTTTTCACATCCAAAGGATTGAAAATAGTAACTGAAATAGGCGCCCTTCCTGCTTTGTATTTAATTTTATTACCAAAACTACCAATTTCAATAGCCACTCTGGTCTCGTCGGTCATATCCAAAAAGTTACCTCCGTTACCTACCCCGTCAATTCTGGTAACCACAACAGCTCCGTCGCCGTATTGTGCATTCAATGCACGATCGACTATTGGGCGAGGAATGACTGTATATATTTTTATATTTCTACGCCCTTCCAGATAAGGAGTGGTTTGTCCCGTTCCTTGTCCGCCCGACGCATTTGGATCAAATCTTTCCCAGCTATTATGAGCATAAGCCACAGCCATGTAATAGTACTTTTTATGATTGACCAAACGACGATCGTTCAAAGCGAATAAATCCTCGCTAATTTTGAAAGTATGCCTAATACCCTGATCTGGAGAGGCGGATAAGACTCTTTCCTCAAATGTCCACACTGGCGGTTCTCCAGGGAATGGACTTGATTCGGGAGTCCAGTTGTAAATTTTACCAATGCCATTATCCACATCAGACTGAAAAACCAATTTGGCTTTGGAAGGGTCTGTCAAATCGCCGACAGAGACACTTCCGTCGGTTAATTGAAAAACTTTGTAGCCTTCAAAACGGTACAAGCGTCTTAAGCTGTCTATAGTAGAAGGGGATTGGAGGTCTAATTCAGAATAAGCTTCGTTTGCGTTATTGGATGTGACCAAATCGTTGGTCAGAATACCTACAATTTCTCTATCCAGTTCAAGCCAATCTACATCAGGTGCATCAGGTCCGTCGGTAATTTCAAAACAGTTATCAAATAAAGATTGAGCCACATCGTCAGCTTTTTGCAATCTTGTAATGTCAGGACACGGATAATTCGCCAAAGGCAACCAAACTACACCAATTATCAACTCATTGACAGCATTTGGTTTCAATACAAAAGGTCCTGTAGCCTGTAATGTACGACGGTCGCCGATAGGGGCCTGAGCCGAACACATTGACCAACAATTATTTGCGTCAGAACAATCAGGAGGGCTTGGAAAAGCATACTTGATTTCTCTTCCTCCCGTATTATAACCAATGCCTCCGAACTGAAAAGTAGAGCCATCTCTCCATTTACCCGTAAGATAGTTGTAATACTCTTGTGCTGTTTGAGGGTCCGTTGTACCAGTGGGTTCTCCTCCTCCTCCTCCCTGACGATTTGAGTAAGTGAAGGAAGACATTCCCAATTCCACCAATTTAAAAATAGTATCGCCAGTGAAAGGATCTATTTCAACATTTCCGTTATCGTCAACACATGCAACCGGAGCACGTGGACCTCTAAAATAATCCACACCCAAAATCGGAATTTCGGTGCAATATGTATTTACACCTTGTGTACAAGTACAACCGGTTTCCCCGTCAGCAGCATCCTGATTATAAACATAAGCCAAACTTCTAAGTGTATCACATCCTACATAGTCATCGGCGGAGCAACCCAAATCGGGGTCAACCCACATTGCGAAATAGCAATCACGAATATCTTCGATTGCTCTATTGATCAGCTTATATCTTTGGAAAGTCATATCGTTAATAAAGTCGTTGGTAGCATAAGCAAAAGCCTGCACCTGTACTTCCATCTGAATAGCGTCGCCATTTGATTCTGTATGTATACCACCAGCATCGTTATAAATCCAAAATATCATTTCATCAGGATATTGTGGTTTATCTCCACCCGGCTCGAAATAACGCTCACAACCATTTACTACCTCTCCTCCTTCCCAATCTGTACAGCCTCTGATCTCAATTATCGGGTAGTCTCCATCCAGCGGGTCATAAATACCATCTCTGTTTTCATCGTAGTAACCAGCCAAACCTTGCCCCGTACGCGGCAATTCAAAATTGTGCTCATCAATAAAATGGGGATTCCCTTGCGCTGGCCAACCCTTTACACCGGCAGGAATCAAATCGGGTGTATAAACTATTTCTCCATCTTGGGCACTTCTTAAAAGGCGTAAGTGC
>CALMIT010000864.1 GCA_937864255.1 uncultured Saprospiraceae bacterium | reverse complement strand
CAACTCGCTTTCGCTCGCATTTTACTTAGAAGGCATTTTTCAGACACACTCTAGATTAGGTAAAAGAAAAAACTGTATGAAAAACTTTTTATCCAATTCCTCACATAATTTAAAAAAATGCTTACCAGAATCTAAACTTAATCGGTGAAAAAACTCATTCACTTTTCTATATGCTCGTTCTTTCTTTTCGGATGGCAATTTACTTATAAACTGTGCGGCAAAATATTCTTGAAGTGAGCGATGAGGAAAAGCGTAGATGAACCCATCAAGGATCAAAATAGAAATTGAGGTATGAAAATCAACAATTAAATCTTCCGGACGAAATCTTAACTCGATCCCTTCTTTTATTTTTCGAAAACTCTCGAATAAATATTCATGAGTGAACGATATTTTCCCTGCCATCAAAGACAAAAAAGAAAAGGTATTTAAAATTTGCTCAAAATCCTCTTTTTGCAATTTTGTCAATCTTTCTCTTGGAAAACTATGCTTGGTAATCCCATCATGTTTCGAATACAAAGTGTCAAAAACATTCTGATAAAAGGAGCTTTTTTTGGCTGGTATTTCGGGATGACTTTCAAATGCCAAAATAAACATTGAAAGTAATAAAGGATTTCTCAAATACTCCATATAATTCCGGTTCTCAACATCCTTCGTAACTGCAATTATCCTATCCCTCCTTTCAATTTCTTCAACAATTTTTGAGATAAATCCTTCAACTTCTTCATCCTCCAAACTGCAAACCTTAAAATCAAAAAACCGAGAAAAACTTTCAATCCCACTTCCAGGTCTAGTTGTAATTAAAAAATTATTCATAGGATAGGAATCAACGAATAATTCAATTTGCCTGTTGATTTCGAGTTTTTTATCTGATACGATTTCATCATAACCGTCAAACAAAAAAAGAAAAGAACCCTTTTCCAAAGTCCTTTTGAAAGTACTCGAACTTGGTTTTATCCTTGTTTTTAATACTTTTTCTGAAATTAACTCTTCAAAATCTCCCTTAAAATCATTAAAGTGTCTTAACTCAATCAAAAGAGGAATTTTCTGGGAAGTTTGAATAGTTTGTAGGAAGATATACTTCATTAAAGTGGTCTTTCCCGAACCCGCTGAACCAATTAAAGTAATGTATTTGTAAGTACTAAAAAGATTATTAAGATCTTTAAAGTCAGTTTTTAGGTCTTTATAAACCGCTTTTAAAGGATAATAAATATCATAAAATTTGACCTTTTCACTTCTATGGATAAAGGTGTTTGTATAGTAGTATTTTTCAATTTGGCTTTCTAAATAGTCGCCAATTCCGATATCGAGTAAATGTTTTCTCTCATCATCAAATAATTTGATTGCATCCAAAAATGGCTTTAAAAGGTTTGTGATTTCTAATTTTGGTTCCATGTGGTTTATATAATAGTTTCTTTTAATTGCTTTATTTTATCTGCCTTTTTCGATTAATCGCTGCAATTTCTCTCCCGCCTCTTTCGGCAATTTTCCAGCATATTTTTCAGAAAGTTTTTCCGAACCGGCAGTATCTTTTTTTAAAAGTCGAATCACCTGAAGTTCTTCCAATTCGAGCAGCAATTTCATTGCTTTATGGTGGGTAAGCTGAACCAATACTGTTTCCATAAAATCATTTTTATTGAAAACAAAGTTAGCCTAAAAATATTTTTGACACGGAACTATTAGAAGTCAAACACTTAACTAATCCTACTCCAACCCCTCAACTTTTTCCCATCCGTTTTTAAAAATTGCCGCAGGGGCTGATTGATTGATTTTTCGAGCAGCGGGTCGTCGTCGAGGATTTGTCCGGCGAGGGTGCGGGCAGTTTGGAGGATTTGCCCGTCGCGGGCGAGGTCGGCGATGCGAAAATTGAGTATGCCGCTTTGCTGCGTGCCTTCGATATTGCCGGGGCCGCGCAGGCGCAGGTCGGCTTCGGCGATATCAAAACCGTTGTTGGTGCTGCACATGGTGCGGATGCGCTCGCGGGCTTCGTCGCTGAGTTTGTAGCCGCTCATCAGGATGCAGTAACTCTGATCCGCCCCGCGCCCCACCCTGCCGCGCAACTGGTGCAATTGCGACAAGCCGAATCGCTCGGCATTTTCTATCACCATCACAGAGGCGTTGGGCACGTTCACGCCGACTTCAATGACGGTGGTGGCGACCATGATCTGGGTTTGATTTTTTACAAAACGCGCCATTTCAAAGTCTTTATCGGCTGCTTTCATTTTGCCGTGTACGATGCTGACCTGATATTCCGGCGCAGGAAAATCGCGGCTGATCGCCTCGTAGCCCGCCATCAGATTTGCCAGGTCCAGCGCCTCTGATTCTTCGATGAGCGGATACACCACGTACACCTGCCGCCCCTCTTTTATCTGCTCTTTCATAAAACCAATCACGCGCAGGCGGTGACTTTCGGTGCGGTGCGAGGTGACGATTTCTTTGCGGCCGGGCGGCAGTTCGTCAATGACCGACACGTCCAAATCGCCGTAAAGTGTCATAGCCAAAGTGCGCGGTATCGGCGTGGCAGACATGACCAGCACGTGCGGCGGATGCGGCTGACTTTTTTTCCAAAGCGCGGCGCGCTGCTCGACGCCGAAGCGGTGCTGTTCGTCGGTGATGGAAAAACCCAAATTTTTAAAAACCACGGCGTCTTCAAAAACCGCGTGGGTGCCGATCAAAATGTGAATTTCGCCCGCCTCCAGTTTTTCGAGAATTGCTTTCCGGGCTTTGCCTTTTACCGTGCCGCTCAGGAAGGCGACTTCCACGTCCATATCTTTCAACATTTCGCCGATGGAAAGAAAATGCTGCTGGGCGAGAATTTCCGTGGGCGCTACGAGGCAGGATTGAAAACCGTTGTCGAGCGCGATGAGCATACAGAGCAGTGCCACGATGGTTTTGCCGCTGCCCACGTCGCCTTGCAGCAACCTGTTCATCTGCACGCCGACGCCCATATCCTGACGTATTTCTTTTATCACGCGCTTTTGTGCGCCGGTGAGTTCAAAGGGCAGTTTTTCTTTAAAAAAACGGTTGAAATAGTCACCCACTTTTTCAAAAACAAAACCTCTCACTTCATCGCGGCGACGGCGTTTGATGCGCAGCAAGCGCAATTGCAAAAAGAAAAGTTCCTCAAATTTTAGTCGTTTAACGGCAGCGTCCAGTTCGGCCTGCGTGCGCGGAAAATGAATATGCTGGAGCGCGGTAAAATGGTCGGGCAGGCGAAGTTTTTGATTCAAATAATCGGGCAGGTTTTCGGGCACGTCGGCGGACGCGAGTTGATCCAAAAGCGCGCGCACCAATTTGCGGCGGCCTTTGCTGTCGAGTCCGCGGCTATTGAGTTTTTCCGTACTCGGGTACACGGGCGAAAAAGTGGCGGCTTCTTCAACATTTTCTTCCGTCACCGCTTCCATTTCGGGGTGCGGAATATTCAGCGACCCGTTGAAATCGCTGACCTTGCCAAAAGCGATGTACTCTTTGCCAACTTCGAGGCTGCGCTCGAGGTAGTGAATACCCTGAAACCACACCAGCTCCATCACGCCCGTGGCGTCGCGCAATTTGCCGACAAGGCGCTTTTTCCTGCCCTCGCCCACCATGCTGAGCTGGCGCAAAATACCGCGCAACTGTACCTCGCCGCTATCCACGGAAAGTCCGCGTATCTGGTGGAATTTGGTCTTGTCCACGTAGCGAAAAGGAAAATGAAAAAGCAGGTCGCGAAAGGTAAAAATGCTCAATTCCTTGCGCAACAAATCACCTTTGGCGGGTCCAACGCCTTTCAAGTATTCGATCGGGCTGTCGAGTTTGGATGCAAGCATGTAGCTACAAATCCGGCTTTTTTTGAAGCGGCCGGAGGATTTTATTTTTCGATTTTGTCAGACAAATCTTCCAGATCATTCGATTTGATATTGTACGACATCGCCGAATACACCGTATAAATCACTTCGCCGGTAGCGGCGTTCATCACCGTAAGATACTTATCTGTGCTGCTTTTTACGTAAATCAGGTAATAAAACGGCTCGGTCGCATTTAGAATTTTATCATTCAGATCCTGCATGGAGATAATCGAGTAGGCATATTTGTAATCCTCAAAAATTTCTTTTTCCTCTAGCTTTTTCGATTCATCGCCATTAAATGGACTGAATTTTATCAGCGTATAATCCGGCACGTACAATATCTGTTTTTTTAGCGCTTTCAATTTTGCAGGTTCTATGGTTCTTTTATACAGACTATTTTCCTTCCCGTTTTTTAAAAGCACCATCAGTTGTTGGATATAATTTTTCAAAATACCGGGACTCCAATTGCGAATGTGTCCACCGCCGTCGTAGTCAGAGTCGTAAATTTTTTCAGGCTGATTAAGCGTTTCAAAATCGGTGAAAAGCTCAATTCTGGCTATTTCATTTTGGTGCTTGTTGGTTAACTCCTTTTTTTTCGATTTGAAAAATTTCTTGTCGCAAGACCAAAGCGCGAGGTACAGGTGGGTGTTTGTATAACTGATTCCGTCGCGCGACACGCCATTTTTAATATTGATGTATTGAACGGTGGTCGCGTAGCTGCCGATAGTGAAAAAGGAGTTTTCCGGTGAAAGGTATTTTTCTATCTCGCTGTATTTGATAAACTCGATTTTGGAAAAGGTCCAGTATTTTTTGTAAATATCAATGTAGGGCTGCGCTGCGGGCGAGGCCGGGTCTTTCATGACAATGTAAGTAGTGCCGTTTTTGATTTTTGCTATTTCTTCGGCATTCGAAATGGCGAATTGCGCAAAAGACTGCGCGGCAAAAAATGCTATTAAAAAAACAGTTACAAAGGGTTTTAAAAATCTGACTTTGAATTTCATGTTTCTCATTTTAGATTATAATTTATTTTGAAAAATGGCATCATCTCGGCACTTCCACTTTGCGCACCATATCGTTAATTACTTCGGCGGTTTCGTAACCTTCCATTTCGCGCTCCGGCGTCAGAATGACGCGGTGATTCAGTACCGGGAAAGCCACTTCCTGTATGTCGTCGGGCGTTACAAAATCGCGGCCGCGCATGGCAGCCATCGCCTTCGAAGCCTTTAAAATGGCGAGCGAAGCGCGGGGCGAAGCACCCAAAAACAAGTCGCCGTTGTTGCGGCTGTTGTGTACGATAGCGGCGATATAATCCAGCAATTCTTCGCGTATAAAAACCT
>CALMIT010000863.1 GCA_937864255.1 uncultured Saprospiraceae bacterium | reverse complement strand
GGCAAGGAAGTTTATCCAAACGGCAATGTGTATTGCGCCACCAAATTTGCGGTTGATGCGCTCACTAAAGCGATGCGGCTGGATTTGTATCAGCACAATATTCGGGTGAGCCAGGTGAGTCCGGGACACGTGGAGGAAACCGAATTTGCACTGGTGCGTTTTGACGGCAACGAGGAAAAATCAAAAATCTATAACGACTTCAATCCGCTCACTTCCCGCGATGTGGCGGAAACTATTTATTTCATCGCCACCCGCCCGGCTCATGTGAATATTCAGGACGTACTGATGGGTACGCAACAGGCGGCCTCCACGCACATTAATCGCAGCGGCCGTAAATAAGTCTTCCGTTTTTAGCTGCTCTTCTCATTTTAAGCCTGCCTTTAGAAGCTGTATCCAATAAATAAAAATGTGTCTTTATCGAAATTTCATTTCACATTAGACAATTTTTTTACGTATTATTGTAATCAAATTAAAAACCTGTGAAAATGAAAACAACAAATGACATACGTTTCTTTCGCTTCAAGACTACTGCTTTGGCAATTTATAGCAGTTTAAGTTTTGAAAATTTACCTAAAACAACCCACTTTCCCCACCTTTATTATTTCCCGGTATTATTGATTTTGTTAAAAGATGAAGTTTACTTCACAGGTTTTATTTAAGTTTTCCTAAAACTAAAAATGACTTTCAAATTTTTTAAAAACCAAACCACATGAAAAAAATCTTTCTTTTATCCGCTGCATTTTTCTGTCTTTTGGCTTTCTCATGCAAAAAAGAAAACCCCTCACCACAAGATAAGTGCCTGGATCGCCCCCGCTGCGAAGGATGCGATTGGAATGTCTTTCGCTGCAAAGTCAATGGCGAAGATTGGTGTGCTAACTGTGAAAGTAATGATCCGCTCTTTGGGTGCGATCCGGTGGATTGTCAGTTTTATCCGTCGGATAAAACTTTAGAAATTTATGCTTTGGGAGAATATTTTTTACATCTATATAACTATAAGTCAATTATAGAGGGAGATTCTAGCCAATTTTTTTTAAAGAAAAGTGTTTTTGGAAATATCACTAATAATTCTGATTGCATTAGATATGATTTGGATACTATTACTATTTCATATTTGTATACTAATAAAATAAACTCAATAGAAAAGGTTGTCGAAGGTTCTTTTGAATTTGATGCAATCAACAACTGCCAAGATACTGTACGCATCACCGATGGCTACTTTAAGCTGACGTACCGACCATAGACTGATTTTACGTTACCGGTTTTTGATGTATTACCCTGATGCATATGCTTCAGAGATGTCATTTTATTTCATTCATTTAAGCTTTTTAAAAATTAAAATCATGAAAAAGTTAACCTTATTCATCTTAGCATGGCTATGCCTTTATTTTAAGCCTTTACAAGCTCAGAGCGAGTTGGAGGACGGCATTTTGAATGCGCTCTCGCAGCTATCTACTGCTGAGATTACAACAGGTATCCACTATGAGCGCGTACCTGAGTATTATCCTTTCCGGTATAATACCGGTAAATATGTGGCGGATAGCATTGCCATGCTCAAAACCCGTTTTATGTTCACCTACGGTATGTTGGAAAATGCACATGTGGATACATCTGCCATGATTCCAACAGATACCGTGTGGGAAGAAGTAAATTGGCGAAGTGAAATAGCTGCTGTTGATTTGTTTGGCTTGTACTTTCGCTACAATCGCTTCAAATCTTATGCACTTGATAGTAACCTTGTAAGCTGGGACAGCACCTATTTCCAGGATGTGCCGGGCAGACCCGAAAGTCCCTATTTAGAGGATACGGTTTTTGCTTTTACAGCTTTGCGCCACGAATTTGAAGGCGATACCGTACCCTTTCTGCTAC
>CALMIT010000862.1 GCA_937864255.1 uncultured Saprospiraceae bacterium | reverse complement strand
GTTTGGCTTTTGAAGGGTCGTCCAATTCTTCATAAGTCACATTGGCATCCCGCAATTGGAAAATTTTATAACCTTCAAATTTGTAACGTTTTTGGTTGTCGTCTATGAAAAGCGGCGCCGATAGAGCAGGCGTCTGGAATTGTTCTTTATAATTATTGGACGAAGACTGGTTGGAAAGCAAAACGACCAATTCGCGATCGAGACTCAGCAATTCCAAATCGGGTGCATCGGGCGTCGGCGGCGTCAGTTCAAAACAATTATCAAAGAGCGCCTGCACATAATCCGACTGCTCCAGCAAAGGGCGAATATCCGGACAGGGCAAATCCAACTGCGGCACTGCCAACACGCCGAAAGTCAGTTGATTTTGCTCTCCCGGACGGAGATGAAAAGGGCCACTGGAGGCGGTAATTAAGCGATCACCTATACTAACATTTTCCGAACACATTGACCAACAATCAGTGTCCCGACAATCGGGTGGACTGTGAAAAGCATAATTGGTGATGCGCCCACCGCTGCGGTAGCCAATCCCACCTGTAGTCATAGGTGTACCGTCTCTGAATCTTCCAGTCAAGTAATTAAAAATCTCTGAACCTGTTTGAGGAAAAGTTGTGCCGGGTGGAGGGTCTATGGTACCACTGTAAGTAAAAATAAAAGAACTCATCCCATTATCTATCGTTTCGAATATTGTGTCTTGCGTGACCGGGTCAATGAGTACATTCCCGTTTGCGTCTTGCCTGGGCGACCGGCGGGTAGTGCCTCTTAAAAAATCGAAACCGACGATTGGAATTTCATCGCAATAAGTGTTGGTTCCGCCGGAACATGTACATCCCGTTTCGCCGTCATATTGATCGCTATTGTAAATGTAAGCCAGATTTCTTGTAGAGTCGCAACCGAGATAGTCGTCAAGAGAACAACCCAAATCCGGATCTGCCCAAAGTCCGATGTAGGCATTTGTAAAATCTTCCGCAGCGCGGTTGAAAAATTTCAGATTATAAAAAGTAGAATAATCCAGCACGTCCTGGTTTTGAAAACCAAAAGCAGTCATGTGAAATTCTGCTTTGATGGCATCTGCATTTGACTCGGTATGCGTGCCGCCGTTGTCATTAAAAATCCAAAAAACCATTTCTTCGGGGTACACCGGTTTGTCTGCGCAGCCCACATCCAAGACCGGAAAATCACCCTTCAGCGGGTCATAAATATCGTCATTGTCCTGGTCAAAAAAATCAGCCAGAGCCTGCCCGTTGTTTGGCAATTCAAATCCGTTTGTATTTTGAAAATATGGATTTCCCTTTGCCGGCCAGGCTTTTAAGGCTTTTGGAATTTGGCTTTCTGTATAGCCGCCTTGTCCGAAAAGCCGCAGATGTGTTTCGATCTCCGACTTTCTTACTTTAAAAAGTTTATCCCAATTGTTGCAAATGGAAAGTTCGGTCGTGCCGTCGGTACTATTAAGCGGGCCAGACCAGTAATCGGTTTGTCCCTGGGCAGTTCCGTAAGACTGCGCAGCTAATTTCAAATTGCCCGCAGGATCAAAGCCGCCCATCCAGATAGCACCGACATAAATTGCAGAAACATTTCGGGAGCCGGTGCCGACATTCGGCACGATGTAACCGCCAGTATTGCCGCCTGCCCACCACATATCTCCGCTGGCGTGCAGGGTAGCTCTGATTTTATTGGCTCTAAGCTGCGTGTATGCGGTGGGTACGATACAGTCGGAGCGCAGAGTTGCCGATGAAAAAGACGTCGGTTTTTTTGCAAAAATTGTGGGTTGAAAAAGCAGGAAAACACCTGCAAATAAAAGGTATTTACACTTCATAGCGGGAGCGTTTTTAGTTAGAAAATAAAGCCCAAAATAGGCCGCAAAAACTTTTTCTCACAACCAATTTTTGAAATAAGTCAGGTTTTAAAAATTGAAATATTGATAGTAAAAGGGGCGAGATTCAGTCTTTTTTTAAAAACGCCAGATTCCTTTTCAAACCGGAATATTTGGTGCGTTTCACGGCGGATTGTTTGAAAATTTCTTCAAAAACTTCTTCGGTGATTTCCTGCCAGTCGCGGGCTGTTTTGGAGAGCAAATCCGGCTGCGGCTCAAATTCCGGCTCGTCGTGCGGCGTCGAAAAACGATTCCAGGGACACACCTGCTGGCAAATGTCGCAGCCAAACATCCAGTTTTCCATCTTACCGCCGAATTCCGGCGGGATTTCATTTTTCAGTTCGATCGTGAGGTAAGAAATACATTTGGAAGCATCCAGCAGGTAACCATTTTTATCAATCGCATCGGTGGGGCAGGCGTCAATGCAGCGCGTGCAGGTGCCGCAGTGATCGCGGATAGGCTCGTCGGGCGGCAGTTCGAGGTCGAGGATGATTTCCGAAAGGAAAAAATAAGAACCTGCTTTCGGATGTATCAGCAAAGTGTTTTTGCCGAGCC
>CALMIT010000861.1 GCA_937864255.1 uncultured Saprospiraceae bacterium | reverse complement strand
AAAAACGGACACCTCGTCAGGATAAAAACACCAATGGATCCTGATCTGGAAATGGCAGAAGTACACCGGAGAATTTTTGACGCGAAAGGTCCGGCGCTTTTGTTTGAGCGGGTAAAAGGCAGTCCTTTTCAGGCAGTTTCAAATTTGTACGGCACTGTTGAAAGGACAGAATTTATTTTCAGAGATACGCTGGATAAAGTCAAAAAGGTAATTGAATTGAAAGCCGATCCGGGCAATTTTTTCAAAAATCCGGGTCGCTACCTTTCAGCACCTTTTACCGCGCTGACGGCACTTCCTAAAAAAAGTTTTTTTCAGAAACCCGTGCAATTCGGACTGACCAGCATTGATCAACTGCCACAAATAAAAAGTTGGCCGATGGATGGCGGCGCTTTTATTACGCTGCCGCAGGTACTCACGCTGCCGCCAGGCAGCCGCAATCTGATGCAAAGTAACCTGGGTATGTACCGCATCCAACTCTCCGGTAACGACTATATTTTAAACCGGGAAATCGGACTTCACTACCAGCTTCATCGCGGAATCGGCATCCACCACACTGCCTATAATGAAACGGAAGAGCCGTTCAGAGCGTCAATTTTTGTAGGTGGACCGCCATCTCATGCTTTCGCAGCCATTATGCCGATGCCGGAAGGCATGTCCGAACTTACCTTCGCCGGTATGCTCGGAGGGCGCAGATTCAGGTATTTTTGGGAAAACGATTTTGTGCTTTCCGCCGATGCTGATTTTGTAATCACCGGCATAGTCCGTAAAAATTTCAAAAAGCCTGAGGGACCATTCGGCGATCATTTGGGCTATTACAGTCTGACACATGATTTTCCGGTCATGGAGGTTGAAAAAGTTTACCATAGAAAAAATCCACTGTGGCATTTCACAGTGGTAGGCCGACCTCCGCAAGAAGATAGCAGTTTTGGGTATCTGATTCATAAATTGGTCGAACTGCTCACCCCACAGGAATTTCCCGGTATTGTAGAAATTAATGCCGTTGATGCCGCCGGTGTGCATCCGCTTTTGCTCGCAGTAGGCAGCGAACGCTATATGCCTTTCCGAGACCGTAAGCCGGAAGAAATACTGACGCAGGCAAATCATCTTTTGGGCAAAGGGCAGACTTCTCTGGCAAAGTTTCTTTTCATTGCCGCCGAAGGCGATGATCCACGTCTGAACACACACGATATGCCGCGCTTTTTCAAGTATGTACTAGAACGAGTAGATTTCCGTAGAGATTTGCATTTTTTTACCAATACTACGATTGATACCCTGGATTACAGCGGCTCAGGTTGGAATGCTGGTTCGAAACTTGTGGTCGCTTGCTGCGGAGATTCAAAGCGGGTACTTACTTCCCAGCTTCCCAGTGATTTTTCTATGCCGCCGGAGTTTTCTAATCCAAAATTTATTGAAAAGGGAATACTTGCTGCCGAAGCGCCGGTTTTTAAAGGAGAAGAGAGTCGCGCTTCAATCGAAAAACTTAGCGATCAACTCGCTTCATACGACCTGAGTGGTATTCCGTTGATCGTCGTTTGTGACGATAGCGACTTTTTGGCAAGCCGGTTCGAAAACTTTTTGTGGGCTACTTTTACCCGTGCCAACCCCTCTCACGATGTTTATGGGGTAAAAAGTTTTACAAAATTCAAGCATTGGGGTTGTGATGGACCAATGATTATAGATGCACGTAAAAAACCCCATCATGCTCCCGAATTGATTCCCGATAAAAAAGTGCAGGAGCGTGTGGACAAACTTTTCCAAAAAGGTGGTGAACTTGAAAAGTGGGGATAAAAAGAAAGGCGGGGAAATTTACCCGCCTTTCTTTTTATCCTTATTTTAATCTTAATAAGACCACAAATCGTGTTCGAAATTGAAGATTTGCTGCTTGATCCGATCTGCTTCCATGAGTAGATCAACACCACTCAGATAAGTTTGCAAACGGCGATCATAGACGTTGGATTCTTTGAAAATATAGCTTGAAAAATAGCGCATTTCCATCAAATCCTCCCATGTGATTGGGCTTGCGTCATTGCCGTAATTGAACACCCGTTCTCTCGCCAGAACTTCGCGTACTTCAGGATAATAAATCCAGTACATCGGCTGCTCATAAAGGAAGTTTCCGTTATCATCCGTAACATCCAAAAGTGGAGCTATCCCCAAAATCCTGACTTGCATGGTAGAAGACTCTTCGTCAAAAAACCAGATTTCTTTGAGTCTGAATCTTTTTACATCTTCCGGGTTGAGGTCGTTTCTTACGATTTGGATTTGCTCCTCGTAAGTTTCGGGGTCGAAAGTAATTACGGTATCTACCGTAGCTCCCATCGAAGACACCTCATCAGCAGTCAACGGGGGCGTAAATTTATCATCCTCCGTACTGTATGCCGAAATTTCACCCTTAGATGCGGCTTCCATCAAGATTGTAAAGAACGGTCTTTCGGGATAAGCAAAAGGCAGGTTCATTTTTTCACGTACGTCAATAACTCTCCAAATTCTCTTTTCCCAAAAGATGTCAGCCTCCCTGACCGGATCATAAGCCAAAATAGGTTTTTCCGAAGTGATTCTTTTTTCTACAACATCGTCCACCGGCGTAACGCTCGGAGTAAGAGTTGCCGGATCACTTGATTCCGTCATGATATTTTC
>CALMIT010000860.1 GCA_937864255.1 uncultured Saprospiraceae bacterium | reverse complement strand
AATTCAGGATGCCAGCTTCATCCAAAACCTCACAAACCTCAATTCACTCAACATCCGCTCCAATAAAATTCAGGATGCCAGCTTCATCCAAAACCTCACAAACCTCAATTCACTCAACATCAGCAACAACCAAATTAAAGACTGGAAGCCTCTGACCAAACTCACAAACCTCAATTCACTCTACATCAGCTACAATCAAATTCAGGATGCCAGCTTCATCCAAAATCTCACAAACCTCAATTCACTCGACATTAGCTTCAATCAAATTCAGAATGCCAGCTTCATCCAAAATCTCACAAACCTCCATTCACTCGACATCAGCTACAATCAAATCTCCAATCTTACCCCTTTTTTACATCTGATTAAAAAAGGAGTCCCTATTAAACTTAAAGCAGGTGGAAGAGGATTAAACTTATCCAATAACCCCATCACCATTCCGCCGCCCGAAACCGTGGAGAAGGGGAATGAGGCGGTGCTGCGGCATTTTGAAAGGCTGGAGCGGGCAACAGAAAAAGATATTTTATACGAAGCAAAAGTATTGCTCGTCGGTAAAACAGGGGCGGGAAAAACTACATTACGTTATAAGCTGCGCCACCCGGATACGACGATGCCAGAGGAGGATGAGAGCACACGCGGCATTGACGTAGAAAGCATACTTTTCCCGATGGACAATGGAAAGTCGTTCAGGATGAACATCTGGGATTTTGAAGGGCAACTGATTAGTCATCAAACCCATCAATTTTTTCTTACAAAAAGATCATTGTATGTCTTCGTAGCCGATCAAAGGACCGAAAAACCGGATTTTGATTATTGGCTTCAAATCGTAGAATTGCTCGGAGAAAAAAGCCCGATGCTTATCTTTCACAATGAAAAAAAAGGAAGAGTTTGTGATACCAATCTGGATGGTATTCGGCAAAGTTTTGGTCATTTTCTATCCGCAGGCGAATACCGTGCAAACCTGGATTCGGTCGGACAAGGAAAATCATTCGACAAAAAGCAGTTGGACGATTTTACTTCTTTCCGGGATGAGCTGATACAAAATTTGCAAAAACTACCCATAGTGGGCATCCCCATTGAAAAATCCTGGATAAGCGTAAGAAAAAAAATTGAAACCCTTGCAAAGAAAAACCCGCACATTCCGGTAGAAAAACTCTGGAGAATTTGCAGCGAAAATGAAGTGACTTTGGAGCAGGATCAAAAAGATTTGAGTCAGTTATTTCATGATCTGGGTATTTTCCTGCACTATCAAAAGAGTGAGGACGAAATAACTTCTCCGCTCAACAACATTGTCATTTTGCAAAATGACTGGGCAACCAAAGCGGTTTACATGGTGCTCAAATCGGAATGGCTGCAAAAAGAAAAAACGGGACATTTTACGCTGTCTGATCTATGCCGCGTCTGGGAAGGTACCGATTATGAAAAGCACTCGGAAGAATTGCTGGAGTTGATGAAAAAGTTTGAATTGTGCTATCAGGTCGAAAATTCTCTTGTTTATATCGCCCCTCAATTACTTCCCGCGAGTCCGCCAAAAGATTATGTCTTTCCAAATGGCGAAGTATCGCTATTGCGATTTTCTTATGATTTTATGCCAAAAGGCATTATCACACGCCTCACCGTCCGTATGCACCTGGATATTGCAAGAAATCAGACCCTTGCCTGGAAAGACGGCTTTGTATTAGAAAAATACGGCTCTACCGCTGAAGTAATCGAGACTTATGGCAAACGGGAAATTCATATAAAAGCCAAAGGCGAGAATCGGCGAAAACTTATCAATGAAATCGCTATTGAAATTAATAAAATAAATAGTCAGTACCATTTTAGTAGTAGAATCGAATCACACATGATGCTGCCTTGCACTTGCGTGGAATGCAAAGATTCGGATGAGCCTTATTTTTTTAAATATCAGGAAATCAAAAAATTTAAAGCAAAAGGAAGAACAGTCGCCCCATGTGGAAAATCGGGAGAAGAAGCGCTAATTTCTGATTTGCTGTCTATCATTTTGGAAGGCAAGGAAAAGGAGTACTTTGAAACCAGATGGATTGAGACAGAACTAAGGGCGATGCGAAAAAATCAGGTAGAAATAAAAACTGAAATTGAAAAACTTACGGAGCAAATAAAGGAATCTAATAAATCCATTTTAAACGCTTTGGAAAACTCAAATCTTGATGAAGAAAAACTGGCTGGTTTACTGAAAAATATCTGGGAAACTTTGGAACCACTAAAGGGTAAAGTTTCAGAAATTGAAAATGCAGAAAAGGAATTAAAAACCGAACCCGATATAAAAGGAAAATTCAAAATAACCTGGGCGCTGATACCAAAAGTGTTGGAAAATCCTTTGCTCCCAAATATCGTGTACGAAAAAGAAATAGCCTGGAATCTGGAAGACCTGACTCGAAAAATAATATCCGACTTTAAGAAGGGAGAATTTTTCAAAAAGAAAGATAACTCTGGCAAGACCTGAAAAGCGGTCGCGCTTTCCGCGAAACCCATTGAGTGCTTGCTCCATTTTGCCTACCTTCGCCGCAGCGATTATTTCAAAAAATCCCGCGCATGAGAAGGTTTGTTTTTATGTCTTTTTGTTTTTTGTTTTTTGCCGCCGCTTTGTCCGCACAGGCGCCCACGCCTATCTACATCGGCGATGACGCGCCGCCCTGGATGCACATGATGCAGGCGGAGCAGCCCGACGTTTTTGCCATTCAAAAGGCATACAAAGACTGGTTTGCCGCGCGCCCTTTTGAAAAAAATTCCTACACCAATTATTACAAACGCTGGATGCGCTGGGCGCGGCCTTTTGCGCAGGCAGACGGCAGCCTGCACCTGCCCGACCCCGCCCAGGAC
>CALMIT010000859.1 GCA_937864255.1 uncultured Saprospiraceae bacterium | reverse complement strand
CCTCGCCGCTGGCTCGCTCCATCGCCAAAGAGCAGGGAATAAATCTAGGCGATTTGCAGGGATCGGGAGACCAGGGACGCATTGTCAAACGAGACGTGGAAGCCTTCGTTGAATCGGGCAAAGCTGCACCCACCAGTCCGGCGCCTGTGCAAGAATCGCCGGCCGTTCAGCCGTTTACATTTGCCGGCGGCGGCGGTTACGAAGACGTTACATTGAGTCAGATGCGCAAAACCATTGCGCGCCGGCTCAGTGAAAGCAAGTTTTCTGCGCCTCATTTTTACCTCACGGTAGAAATCAATATGGACAAATCGGTAGAATTGCGCAAACAACTTAACGAAGTGGCCCCCGTCAAACTTTCCTTCAATGATCTTGTATTGAAAGCCTGCGCTGCGGCGCTGCGCCAGCACCCGGCGGTAAACTCTTCCTGGCTCGGCGACAAAATTCGTCGCAATAAAGAAATACACATTGGCGTCGCTGTGGCGGTAGATGAAGGTTTGCTGGTGCCAGTGGTGCGTTATGCCGATATGAAAAGCCTGTCTCAAATCAATACGGAGGTAAAAGCGCTGGCTGATAAAGCGAAAGCGCGCAAACTTCAGCCGGAAGAAATGCAGGGAAATACTTTTACCATTTCAAATTTGGGCATGTTTGGTATTGAAGAATTTACGGCAATCATCAATCCGCCCGATGCCTGTATTCTTGCAGTCGGCGGTATCATTGAAAAGCCCATTGTAAAAAATGGCGAGATCGTGGCGGGCAATATGATGAAAGTTACGCTTTCATGTGATCACCGGGTGGTGGACGGCGCTACGGGAGCGCAGTTTTTGCAGACTTTGAAAGGTATTTTGGAAGATCCAATTCGCCTGTTGGTGTAATTTTTTTTTGAAAAATATAGTTTGAAAATAAAAAAGTGATGCCGGGTTTGGCATCACTTTTTTTGTACAACTTTTGTCATTGTAGCCGGTTTTTTAGCAATAATTTCAAAAATGAGAAATAATAATTCTGTCAAAAAAAGAACGGTGGTGTTGGGCGCAAGTCCGAATCCCAGCCGATACGCTTATTTTGCTGTGCGGAGCCTGACCAATTTCGGTCACGAAGCCATTCCGGTGGGTGTAAAAAAAGGTTCGATAGAAGGCATTGAAATCATTAACGGCAAACCGCCGCTGGAAGAAGTAGATACGGTCACTTTATACCTTAACCCCGAAAGGCAAAAAGAATATTACGATTATATAAACCGAGCTGACTTCAAAATTACTACCGAACCCCGGCGCATCATTTTCAATCCCGGCACGGAAAATCCCGAACTTGCCAGGCTCGCCGAAGCAAACGGAATAACCGTCGAAATTGCATGCACGCTGGTGATGCTCACTGTCGGCACTTTTTGAAAAACGAGTAAAAACAAAAAAGCCGGAAGAACACTTCCGGCTTTTTTGTTGAAAGATATTTTAAAACTTGTCTTTGCGATTAATTTCCGGCATCATCGTCAAGTACGCCAAAATCAAATACCAAAGAGAAGCGCAGTGTATTGTCCAACGGATTCTGCTGGTTGGTTGTAGGAACGAGGTAAGACAGATTTAGCCCGAAAACGTTGTATTTGAGCCCCAATCCCACGGTCAAAAATTTGCGGTTTCCTTTCGACTCATGCTCATAAAAATAGCCTGCTCTTACGGCAAATTGCTTATCATACCAATATTCCAAACCTAAAGAAAAATTCAATTCGCGCATTTCTTCATTAAACCCGTTCGGAGCGTCGTTAAACGAACCAAGTACGCTGGATACGACTGATTTTTCGCGATAGTCAGGTATGTTGTTACCATCAGCGTCTACGTTTGGGTCTGGTGTCGGCACAAGCAGCTTATTAATATCTACGATAGTGGTGAGCGAGTTATATTCGTCCAATTCGAATTCCCAGGCAGCACCCAAGCCAAGATTGGCAGGCAGATAATCGCGGTTAATAGAATTTGTATAGGTGATTTTAGAGCCAAGATTTGTAAGGGCCAAGCCCAGCCGCAGGAAAGATTCCGAGCCATTTAATTTTATCGGCGACTGGTAAGTAAAACCGATATCAGCAGCTCCTGCCGCTCCGGCTTCGATGGTTTCACCGTCCACCTGTTGTCCTGAAGCAAGATCAGAGTAGATAAATTTTGCACCGATAGAAGCGGATAATTTCTCGCCAAGTTTTCTTGAATACGCGCCGTTGATTTCAAATTCGTAAGGACGGCCGGTATTCAGAGCATTTCCTTCCGTGTCGGTAAACTGGATACTTCCCAAAGAAAAATAGCGCAAACCCAGCCCCACTGCCTGAAATTCATCTATTTTTTTAAATCCGGTGAGGTAGGCCATATACACGTCGTTCAATCCGAGCGCTCTGAGCCAGGGAGTATAAGTAGCCGCAATACTCAGGTCTTCTTCTGCAAAAACCAGTTTGGAAGCGTTGAAGTGCATGGCATTGGCATCCGGTGAGATAGCTACTCCGGCATTTCCCAAAGCAGCCGAGCGTGCATCAGGCACGATACCCAAAAAAGGAACGGCGGTAGAAATGGCGTTGAGGCAAAATTGACCTGTAGTCGGGGCTTTGCCTGTTTCAGGGGCACAGCGATTTATTTGCGCATTCAAATGGTTCGCGAATCCTAAAAAAAGTACCAAAACAAAAAGGGGCGGAAGGGTTCTCATGGAATCTATTTATAAGTTGAGTTTCAAAATAAATTATCAAATGTTGAGACGAAAATTACTCGAATCGTTAAGGCATTCTTAACGAAGAATTCCGTACACAAACGCTCTTTCGTATTTTGTATTTTATTGTTTCAAAAAAAGTCGGAAATTAAAAATTACAACTGTGTTTTGAGCTATTTGCGGGGGCTGTCTATTTTAAAATTACGAGCTTTTCAAAAGAACTCTCGCCGCTCAAAACGGCAGAACCTGTCGCGGCGGCATCCACTTTTACGCGATAGATATAAACGCCTCTCGCGAGTTGGTCGCCGTAATCGTCTTTACCGTCCCATTCAATACATTCCGCAGGACCAAGTATGTAACCTTCGGGCGTGAGATTCGCCTGTAGTGTTTTAACCAATCGCCCGGAAACGGTAAAAATTTGTATTTGCACACTCAGCGGCTGGCCGGCCATATTGTGTTCAAACATAAAGCAGGTGCGGTCTGTGAAAGGATTCGGATAGTTTAAAACGTGTTTCAGCGCAACATCTTCCGAGGAAGCGACTACAAATTCCGTGAAACCCTCGCCGCTGTTGTTGGCTACATCCCAGGCGCGCACTTTGATACGATGACGCCCTTCGGGTATGCCGGCGAGCGGATAGCGCGCCTCGCCCGAGGTGAAATCGTCCAGGGCTGCTTCATAAAAATCATTCATGATGTAGGTATTTTGAGAGTTGTCGTTCAAAATACCTGTCAGGTCATGACCGATGCTGGTGCCGGAAATATTGATGCCGTTGTCGTCAGATAATTTTACCAGAATCACCGGATTTTCATCCGTAATACTGCCGAATACAAAATCCTCGCTGTTCATAAAAACCTCCACCTTCGGGCCGGTATTGTCGGCTATGGCAGATGCGTCCGTTTTTCCGATAATGATGTTTTGGTAATTTCCGCTGGCATCGCGGTTGTTGCCGTCTTCGGCATAGTAGCTGATTTTACCGCTGCCGAATTCGTAATTGATGTCTTTCGGCAAAACAAACGTGAACTTAAACCTGCCGTTGGTCACGCTGGCGCGTCCTTTAAAAAGCACATTTTCCTGCACATCGAAAGGAGTAACAGGACTTAAGGCGTCGTTGCCGAGCGTAAAAACCTGAATTTTTTTATCAAAAATGGTCGGATAAACAGTGCCACTGAAATCCGATATAATCGTACTGTCGGCATCAGCGATGAAGCCTTC
>CALMIT010000858.1 GCA_937864255.1 uncultured Saprospiraceae bacterium | reverse complement strand
GAAAGCACCTCGACTTCAAATTCGCGCCCGATCACGGCGGCAGCTTTTACCGTTTCTTTCACCTGCCCCGAAAGCCGGTCTATTCGCGCCATCAAAATGGACTGGATAGAATTTGAAATCTTTACTTCTTTGTGCTTGGCGGTCCATCCTTCCGCCTCTATTTTTAATAAATCGTTTTCGATAAAATATTCCAGTATCTGCTCAATATAAAACGGATTTCCGTTGGTGATGCGCTGTAAAAGTGCTGTAAACTCGGCGGTAATGGGGCTGCCCAGAATAGATTCGGCGATGATTTTCACATGCGCGGGCGCAAGCATGGAAAGGTGTATCTCTGCACACGGAATATTTTGTAAAAAAGCCGGATCAAAAATTTCGGGACGCGCGCCGTCGTCATGGTAGCGGCTCAACAAAAGAAACAACATCGGCAACTGCTCTGCTCTGCGCAATAATTGGTGAAAAACCTCCCGCGAACTTCCGTCAAGGCTGTGTGCATCTTCCAGCTCCAAAACAAAAGGACGCAGCAATGACTCGGCGACAAAGAAATTGACAATAGCCACAATCATATTTTCGTACCGGCCTTTGGCGTCAAGTTGCTCAAAAAGCGAATCGCTGGTTTTAAGACCGACGAGGGCAGCGAGCATGGAGCGGGTGCGCTCCAGTTCTTTGAGCGTAGCGCCGGCTTCGGGGTGATCACAGTGGCGCAACTCTGCGGCGAGATTATCCAGTTTTTTGTCAAAAAATTCTTTATCGGGAGCAGATTGAGCAGCGGAGTCGCTTTGAAAATATTTTTTAAAAAAGCGGGCAAACCCGTGAAAAGGCTTGGGGAAAATCTGGTCGGGTTGAATAAAAAACCAATTGACAGCCTCGCTTTGAAGCATTTTTTGCCTGAACTCAAAAACCAGTCGGCTCTTGCCAGCGCCTGCCTCTCCGAAAATAAAAATGACGCCCGCTTTCCGGCTGGAAATCAACGGCGCGGAAAAGCGCAACAATTTTTCAAGTTCCTGCTGACGCCCCACCAAAGCCCTGCTAAAATTAGCCTGAAACGTATCTTCCCGTTTACCTGTCAATACGTAGGTTGAGGTAT
>CALMIT010000857.1 GCA_937864255.1 uncultured Saprospiraceae bacterium | reverse complement strand
GTGCATTCCCAATCGCGCCGCCAGGATACTGTGTACACAAGGCGACAAGCTGGATTCGTGGACGGTGCGCGGCTCGTAAAAATCAAAATTCCGTTTGATCGTCTGCGTGTCAAAATCGTCCTCAAAAAAATAAATTCCCTGAAGCACATCAGCCTGTTTGATGAAAACCGAGCGCAAAATCCTGTCCCAACTCCAATTTTGGTTAATGGGTCTTTCTGCCGGATCCAGGTCGTTTACCGTCAATAATTCTTTATCTAAAAAACCGTCGTGTTGCACAAAAATGCCAAGTTCGGAATCCGCCGGCAGGTACATTTTTTCAATGATTTCTTTCCAGCGCTTGATTTCGGTGTATTTGTAAAATTTTATTTTCTCCTCTATTTTTTTGTATTCCGGCTCGCAATTTTGCTCCACGTAATCCAAAGCCTGCAAGGTATATTTCAGACACCACACCGCCAGATAATTGGTGTAACAGTTGTTGTTGACATTATTTTCATACTCGTTTGGCCCGGTTACGCCGTGCATCATAAACAGCTGCCGCCGCTCCGACCAATGCACGCGCTGCGACCAGAATCTGGCAATACCAATCAAAACTTCCAGTCCAAATTCGGCAAGATAATCCCAATCGCCCGTGTAGCGGATATAGTCATAAATCGCGTAGGCGATAGCTCCGTTGCGGTGGATTTCTTCGAAGGTGATTTCCCATTCATTGTGGCATTCCTCGCCGTTCATAGTCACCATCGGGTAAAGCGCAGCGCCATCTTTGAAGCCCAGTTTTTGAGCGTTTTCGATTGCTTTTCCCAGGTGTTTATACCTGTAAATCAGCAAATTACGCGCCACGTGCTGATCGGCTGTCGCCAGGTAAAAAGGCAGACAGTAAGCCTCTGTGTCCCAATAAGTAGCGCCGCCGTATTTTTCTCCGGTAAATCCTTTCGGCCCAATATTGAGTCGTTCGTCTTCGCCCGTGTACGTCTGATACAATTGAAATATATTGAACCGGATCCCCTGCTGCGCGCCTACATCGCCCTCGATTGCAATATCCGCTTCCTCCCATTTGCTGGCCCAGGCGCCTGCCTGTTCTGCCAACATTTGCTCAAAACCTTTTTTCGCGGCACGCTTTATGGCTGCTTCACAATTTTCTATCAAAGTTTCTTTGGGATAATTAAGGGAGGAAATCACAGAAGCATATTTTGTAATCACCACCACGTCTCCCTCATTGACTTCAATATCTACCTGGCAGCCGGCGTATTTGTCGCGCTCCAGGCGGTAAGTGCTGAAATCCTGTTCTTCTCCATTTTTCACAATATCGAGTTTCATTACGCTGCAAACCTGGAA
>CALMIT010000856.1 GCA_937864255.1 uncultured Saprospiraceae bacterium | reverse complement strand
ATCGGCTTTAGCCGAAATAGTAGATTGGGCTAAAGCCCATTTATTTTGTATCGGAGTCACCGCCTCGGAAGGCGGCGTAGTTTATCTTTTCCGGTTTAGTCGTTCAGCGAATTAATGCCTTGTTCTTTAAGTCGTTCAAGGTGGTCTTTCATTGTTTTGACTTGCTCGGGCGGGTGCTCCGTGCCAGTTTTTGACTTCGCCCACCACTCTGAACGGATGGGTCGAACGATAAGATTTAGTCGGGTTGCCGGGGAATTTTTTGTCTGTCAGATCAGGGTCGTCTTCGATGGCTCCCGTCGGCTCTACCAGATAAATTCTTTCCGGACCTTTGCCAAAGGCAAGTTCGGCGCCCCAAATCGCGGCGTCCAGGGTGGCAGTCAGGAAAATGTATTTTGCATTTTTCTTTTGTCCATAGTTCGAATTGAAACCCACCTCGATCAGGTCGCCTGTTTTTAAGTCAGCCTTTGTCCCGTGAAAGTAAGTTTGAGCGAAAGGCGTCGCGCCTTGCCCGACAGAATACGCTTTATTTTTCTCCATTGTCAAAATCTATGTTTGATGGTTTCTCCTTTAATATGGCTGGCTTTTGCAATATCCGCCAGCATCTAAACTTACGTGTCGCGCCGATCTACTTTTCCCTTTTTGAGGCAAAATAAAAGATACGCTTCAAAATACAACCTCTCTTTACATTTACGCTTTTCGCCGGTTTCTGCAATGCGTTTTGGTTTACTTTCCCCAGGGGCCATCCTTTGTCACGCTGCAAAAAGTTTTGCCATCGTACCTGAATAATCCGCCCCAGCCGCCAAACCAAAACCGCCCTTCTTTATCTTCAAAAATGCTCAATATGGCGTTAGTGACCAGACCTTCATTTTTATACAAATTGGTAAAAGTTTTTCCATCGTATTTATAAACGCCATTGTTTTCGGCGGCGAACCAAATATTGCCTTTTCTATCTTCATAAAAACCACACACTTCAACGCCACTAATCACGCCGTCTTTGGTAAAATTCATAAACTTTTTCCCGTCGTACATACTAACGCCG
Organism: uncultured Saprospiraceae bacterium; assembly: GCA_937864255.1. Taxonomy (GTDB): domain Bacteria; phylum Bacteroidota; class Bacteroidia; order Chitinophagales; family Saprospiraceae; genus JAGQWW01. The sequence continues at coordinate 3,839 of CALMIT010000856.1, read as the reverse complement.
CCCCAAAAAGTACCTACCCACACATTCCCTTTGGAATCCACCATCAGTTCGTGAGCCGTATTATCACAAAGACCATTTTCCATCGTAAAATTTGTAAAGGTTTTTCCATCATATTTACAAATGCCAAACCCATCGGTACCAAACCACAAATTACCTTCCTTGTCTTCTGCGATTCCTGTAATCCTATCGGCAGAGTATATTACATTGAGTTCTTTCACCTTCGCTTTCGGTACTGAAATAGTCGTAAATTTTTTCCCATCAAAACGACTCAGTCCCGCATTTGTACCAATCCAGAATATGCCGTTTCTGTCTATGAGCAAACTCCAAATTTCATTATTCAACAAACCATCTTTTTGGGTAAAATTGGTAAAAGTTTTTCCATCGTATTTGGTTAATCCTCCCGATGTACCGAGCCAAATATTACCTTCTTTATCCTCCGCAATTCCGGTTATCCGTCCGAGACCATCTTTTTCATCAAAATAAACCAGTGTGTCGCCATCATAGCGCATAAGCCCGTAAACATTCGTTCCGAACCAGAGATTTCCTTTGCTATCCTGAAATATTCTGCGTAAATGCTGACACAACTGTCCGTCAATGAAGAAGAGCGGGTCCGTGTATGCAGGTTGAGGTGTCGAGATGGTTTTTACCTGATTTGAATTTTCTGCTTCTGCATTCGTTTTGACCTGCCCCTTGCAAGCGGTGAAATAGATTGAAAATATCAGTAAAAGGTAAATGGGATTAATTCCTTGAAAATTTGATTTATTGCGTATTATATTTATTACTCTGTGTTCATGCATTGCTTATGGAATTAATTATATGATGCGTAATGTTCTGAGAATTTTTGATTATGAGGAGTTAGAAGCATTGACTTGTCGTAAGCACAAATATTTATTAGAAGTACAAATATCCGCTTTTAGCTAAGCTTATATTGACTATTGCCCCCTATTAATTCGAAGCGAGGTTGTAGCAATTTTATAGTCAGTTTGATAAATAATACTTCTCATGTCCGTGTTATGCTAATTACATTTTCGTCTTCTAATATTTTCAAAAATGTGTCAATAAGGTCACAAAAGCGTAAGGCTTCAAAACTGTCTTTATATTTAAAATTGCAGTAAATATCGATCAAGTGTCCATGCTGCTCCATTATTACAAGTTCAGTCAAAGTAATTCCGGCTTCTGTATCATTATAGTGTTTGAATTTGTTGTTAAGTAATCGAAATTCTTTCAAGTATGGATACTTTCTTTCTAATTGAAATTTTTTAAAATTTCCTGTTTTGGATTTGAAAATAGTTTCTAAAACTGCATACATATCTTTATGTAAACTTTTCACTTCTGGAATAAGTTTATTGAAAGTATTCTTGCATATTTCAGATGTCCAATGATGCTTATTATCAACAAGTGTTTTAGGGTAGTATGAAGTTTTTGTTTTCTTAAAATCAACTTTATACAATTCACCAATACGATTAAGAATGCTCTCAATATCGAGTTCTAAATATTTGATGTTATTTAAGTCGTAAATGCTCATTTGGAAAAATTATGAAATTAAAGTCCTGTTAATAATTAGTGCGATATCATCTGCAATTTACTCAAGTTGTCTCTACATAACTTACCTGTTGTTTGAAACAGGATTTTCGATTACAAACCTTTCGTTCCAGTCAAGTGAGGATATTTTGGAATGAATAATGTCAAATTGTCTGTTTACGGGTAAATGTTTATATCTGAATCCGCAAAGTCGTTCAATTAAAAGTTTTTGTGAAGTTGTCTTACCTGTTCTGTTCTCACTAATAATGATAAAAAAATTGTTTAGATTTTATTGTCATTGTCTATTTATTTTGTATAATTTATTTCAAGTTTGAAATATCGCCATGAGGATTGCAGCCAATGCCCAAATTTACACATTCCCCTAATCCAGTTTTTCCTTTTTTATAAAGAAGGAAAAAGCTTTGAAACTGAAAAGCTGAGATTATTTTCGAATCAATAGTCCCGCCATTTATCTTTTCGAGCCGACTTCCTGTCCCTGCACCCCTCCCGAGGGATTTCAAATTGATTGCGTTTCTTTCAAAAAAATAAATTGAAGGATTAACTTCGGGCATGAAAAACGACCATCCACTCATGCCGACTGCGCAGCAATTTATAGAAGCAATGACTGACCTTCGGGACGAAAAGGAACTCGGAAAACTTGAAAAGTTTTTCAAAGGAAACGACGGACATACGCAGGCGATGGGCATAAAATTCGGCGACCTGTTTAAGCTGGCGGAAGCCTGCCGCGATATGGCTTTGGATGAAATTAATGCGCTTTTGGACAGCGATTATTACGAGGTGCGCATGGGTGCCGTGAGCATCATGGATTTCAAGGCGAAGGATAAAAAAACGCCGCCCGAAGTGAAAAAAGCGTTGTTCGATTTGTACCTGCAACGACACGACCGGCTGAACAACTGGGATTTTGTTGACCGCGGCGCACCCGCCATTATCGGTGAATATTTGCAAGATAAGCCGCGGACGATTTTGTACGAACTGGCGCAATCAAATGACCCCTGGGAGCGACGCACCGCTATTGTAGCGACACACGCTTTTATCAAGAAAAACCAATTGGATGACACTTTTAAAATTGCCGAAATATTGATCAATGACGCGCACGAATTGATCAATAAAGCCGTCGGCAGTTGGCTGAGGGAAGCGGGTAAAAGGGACGAAAAAAGGCTCCTCGATTTTTTGGATAAATACGCCGCGACTATGCCGCGTATCACGCTTCGGTACGCGATTGAAAAATTGGATGAAAGCCAAAAAAGGCATTATATGACACAGTGAATTCGGAATTATAAAATCGAATTTAATTAGGTAGTTTTGATTTGGCTAATACCGGGTAAAAGAATTGAAAAGCGATGAATGAATAATAAAAAAAACTGACTGATTGTATCGTTTTTTATTGAGGATTAATACATTGATCTATCAATAAATTTTCGTCCAATACATCCAGTACTTTTTGCATTACCTCTTTTATGGCTTCCCGGTCGGTTATTATTTGCTCATATTTTTGCAGTATAAGCGGATTTTCTTCCATAAATGAGAGAGGCGTAGTTTTTGGATCGCGCAGTTTATTTTCCAGGTAGCTCATATCCACGTTTTTCAGATAGCCAAGTTGTTCGGGATGCTTTTTAAAAAAACGCAGTAAAAGCATTCCCATCAGCACTTCGCCGGGATGGCTGGCATCGAGCATAAAGCGGTCGTCCAACTTAAGCGAACTGGGTCTTTCTACTTCGAAAAACGGGTATTTCATTTCTTTTTTTATACTTTTCTGCATAGCATTCAGGTCTTTCCAAAAAACGCCGAAAGAAGAATCGCGCAGCGCTTTTTCAAGAAAAGCGTCTGCGTAGGGAGTGGTAAAAACAAACAGTTCTATGCCCAAATCTCTGAAATCATCGAGGCATTTTTTCACCCTTTTTTCTTTATCGGGATTAAAATTCAAGGGATGATTAAAAGGTGGGGTATGCGCAATTAACATCTCATAAAGATTCTTTCTGTCTTTAAATACCTGCGGATGCTGCAAATATTCGGTCACCTCTCTGCCCATGAGCGTACTGCCGTCGTGGCGATAGCCGTAGCCGCGTTGACCCATGTAGCCGAAACCGATTGTCTCACGTCGTTCGGGGATGGTAGTTTTTGAGGGTTGTATGAAAGAGTTGAAATATTTTTGAAGGGCGCGGGCGTGCGCATTCAGGTCGTGAACGGGGTCGTCGTATTCGGCATCAAAACTACGTCTCCAGTCCAGCCAAAAGTTAGCCTTCGGAAGTCCGCCGTCCATGCCGAAAATGATGACTTTGGGTTTATGCAGTTTGCCT
>CALMIT010000855.1 GCA_937864255.1 uncultured Saprospiraceae bacterium | reverse complement strand
ACCCGCGACCCCGTGCGTGACAGGCACGTATTCTAACCAACTGAACTACCGGACCAAAATGTTTTATCGCTTAAATTAGAACTTTTTCTATTTGCTTTCGCCCAAAGCGACGGCAAAAGTAATTTAGTTTTGAAAACGGTGCAACTCGGGTTTAAATTTTTTTAATTTTTTTTTCCAAAACATAAAGCATGAGGCCTAATTGCTACCTTTGCGGACTTTCTTGACCCCAATCCGACCAAAAATAATTGGATCATCGAAGAAATTCTTCTGAAACGAAACCGGACAAACATGGTCTTTTTGGATTTTGAAAAACCGCTGGAAAGTCTTTACGAGCAGCTTGATAAAATCAGGCAGGTAGCAGACGAAGGCGAATTGGATATGTCCGAAACCATCAAAGAACTGGAAAATCGGATAAAAGCCAAACGCAAAGAAATATACGAACACCTCAGCGGCTGGCAAAAAGTGCAACTCTCCCGCCATCCCGAACGCCCTTACACGCTTTATTACATCGAGCAAATGTGCCGCAAGTTCATAGAACTGCACGGCGACCGTTATGTGAAAGACGATAAAGCTATCGTGGGCGGATTGGCAAATATTGACGGGCAGTCGGTGGTGATATTGGGGCACCAAAAGGGTGTAAATACCAAAATGCGCCAATACCGGAATTTTGGCATGGCGAACCCCGAAGGTTACCGGAAAGCACTGCGCCTCATGAAACTGGCAGAACGCTTCGGCTTTCCAATAGTGACGTTGATTGACACACCGGGCGCTTATCCCGGTATCGAAGCCGAAGAGCGCGGACAGGCAGAAGCTATCGCCCGCAATCTTTTTGAAATGGCGCAATTGCGCGTACCTATTATCTGCATCGTAATCGGAGAAGGCGCATCGGGCGGCGCCATTGGTATCGGACTGGGCGATAAAGTGTATATGCTCGAAAATACCTGGTACTCGGTCATTTCACCGGAATCCTGTTCTTCAATTCTCTGGCGGAGTTGGGACTATAAAGAGCAGGCTGCCGAAGCGCTCAAACTCACGGCAGACGACATGATGAAATTCGGACTCATAGACGACATCATCCGCGAACCGATAGGCGGCGCGCACATCGAACCGGAAAGCATGGCTAAAATATTAAAACGCTATATCAAAAAAGCCATCGCAGAATTGCAGGAAATGAACGCATCGAATTTCGAATAAAAAAATACAGCGCGATGGGTAATTTTGAAGAAATAGTAGAAGAGCAGCCCGTCGAAGAAGAAAAGTCAAAGTAGAAAATACATTTCCCAAATCCGATTTTTAGAAAAAGACAAATCATGAAGGGAATTCAAAAACTTAGAAGCAAACTCTTCAAATCTGCTTTAAAAAAAGAGTTGCTATACAAACGCTTTACGAGAAAATCACTCAGCCTGGAAGAGGCTCAATCTGTCGGCATTTTATTTGACGCCACCAATCCTGAAATGCGTCAAACGGTATTAAACTTTGCACGACGATTGAAAAATCAGGATAAAAAAGTGCGCCTGCTCGGCTACATTCACACGAATCAAAAAGAAGACAATCCGACTTTTCCACATTTTAAAAAGAAAGAAGTGGACTTTTCTTTTCGCCCGAAAACCGAAACGGCGAAGGAATTTCTGAGTCGAAATTTTGACTTGTTGATCAACCTCTCGCCCAAAAATCTTCCCTGGTTGGATTATTTGGCAGCTTTGTCGCCCGCCAAATTCAGAGTAGGACAGGTTTCGGAAAATACTGCCGCGTATGATTTGATGATCGAGACCAGGCAACCCGGCAACCTGGAGCACTTCATCCGCCAAATGGAGTATTTTTTAAATAAAATGGCTACACATTATGAACCGGTTCCGGCTTAGAGGAACGGGCGTTGCACTGGTGACACCCTTCAAAAACGGGAAAGTAGATTTTGATGCGCTCGAAAATGTAATCGAGCATTGCATCCGGGGAGGCGTGGAATTTCTCGTATCGCTCGGCACCACAGGCGAAGCCATCACCTTGAATCCGAAAGAATGCAGGGAGGTTTTGGATTTTACTATAAAAATTAATGCCGGCAGACTTCCCTTGGTCGTCGGTTTTTTTGGCGACAACGACACAGCGAGATTGACAGAAAAAATAGCGCATTTTGATTTCACCGGTTTTGACGCGCTGATGTCGAGCAGTCCTTCGTACAACAAACCCAGCCAGGAAGGTATTTTTCAGCATTATATGAAAGTGGCGGAAGTATCGCCGCTGCCTATCATTATTTACAACGTACCCAGCCGCACTGCCTCCAACGTGACGGCAGCTACCATACTCCGGCTCGCCCACGCCAGCGAAAAATTCCTCGCCGTCAAAGAAGCAGCGGGCGACATGGTGCAGGCAATGCAAATTATCAAAAACAAACCCGAACATTTTCAACTGCTTTCGGGCGACGATCCGCTCACGCTTCCGCTGATTAGCTGCGGCGCGGAGGGCGTGATTTCTGTGATCGGCAATGCGTTTCCGCATACTTTTTCGAGTATGGTGCGGGCGGCGCTTGACGAGGATTTTGTCGCCGCACGCCAGTTAAATGACATTTTACTCGACGTGCATCCCTGGCTTTATGTGGACGGCAATCCTTCGGGCGTGAAAGCGGCGATGGAGATTTTGGGACTGTGCAGCAAAGAAGTCAGACTGCCGCTGGCGCCGGCTACCGACAAAACTATCAGCGAACTAAAAATCGAAATCGAAAAAGTGCTGGTTGCCCAAACCGTTAATTAAAATCCCTCCTTTTCCGGTTTTTTAGAAACCTTTAACGCTGCCGTCCGCAAGGTTTAAATTCTTTTTAACTACCTGAAAATCAACCTATCCGCTTCTTTGTAGTCAAAAGGCACATTTACCATTTTTGAAGATAATTTTTAAAAAAAATTGAAAAATGAATCGAATCATTTTGCTTTTTTCCACCATCGTTTTACTGGCTTCCTGTAGTCCGCAGCTTTCTCCTTTCACCCAAAAATTGTACGAAGAAAACCGCTGGACGGAAGACGAACTCAGAAAAATCCAATTTTACCTCTCCCAGGATTTGGTTTTGAAAAGACAAATCAAAGAAGGCAATTCCGAAATCATCAACGGAAAAATAAAAATGGAAAACGGCCGCCAGATAGAAGAAATCGTGATACGGCGCGGCACGCCGGGCGTTTTTGTTTTTTCACCCAAAGACAGCCGCTTCGGTATTTCCTTCGAAGATGGCGGCGAGAAAAAATACCTGATGTTTGGTCCAAATCCGAAATACGGCAACCGCTATCTGCTCCTCGCTTCCGATTGGGACAGGCGGCAAGGAAAAGTACAATACGACAGCAAATTTTTCTACGTGGACTCCGACGATGCGATGGCAGGCTTGCTGGTAGATCTTCGCCGCCTCCAAAAAACCTCCGTGGATACGCGCACTGCAAAAGGCCGCCGGGTGGACGAATAATTTGATTTTTAAAAGCTCAATTCAATAAAAAGCGCCAAAGCGACCAGTCGTTTTGGCGCTTTTTGTAATTTGCTGCAAATCTTCGAGCGATATGAATCAGCAGGATTTTATTCCTTTTGAAAGCAGCAATTATACGGAGCAGGAAAGCCGGGAGCGGAGCCGGCAGTTTTACGAATTCATGAATAAGCGCCGGACTTTGCGCGATTTTTCCGACAAGGAAGTGCCGAAAGAAGTCATCGAAAACCTGATCATGACCGCCTCCACAGCTCCTTCCGGCGCGCACAAACAGCCCTGGACTTTTTGCGCCGTGAGCGACCCGGCAGTAAAATCAGAAATCAGAAAAGCTGCCGAGGAAGAAGAATATACCAATTATCACGGCCGAATGTCGGACGACTGGCTGCGGGATTTGGCGCCGCTGGGCACCGACTGGCACAAACCTTTCCTCGAAATTGCGCCCTGGCTAATCGTGGTTTTTAAAAAAGCCTACGACCTGGAAGACGGCGAACAACGCAAAAATTACTACGTAAACGAGTCGGTCGGACTGGCAACGGGAATGCTGCTGGCAGCCATACACAATGCCGGGCTTGTAGCGCTCACGCACACACCGAGTCCGATGAATTTTTTGCAAAAAATATTAAAACGGCCGGACAACGAACGCCCGTTTTTGCTCATTCCGGTGGGTTACCCGGCGGCAGGCGCGCAGGTGCCTGATTTGAAAAGAAAAACTGCCGGGCAGGTAATCGTCTATTTTGAATAAAATTTTGAAAAATGTCCGTATTTAAAGATTGGGAAGGTCGAAAAAAACAGATGGAACAAATCGCCTTCGAACTGCAAATGCAGTTTTCGGAAAAAGACGATTGGGGGCTGCGACGCCGGCTGAGCGATTTTCACCTTTTCAAAAAAGGACACAGCAAGGAAATTTTTAACGTCATTTCGAAAAAA
>CALMIT010000854.1 GCA_937864255.1 uncultured Saprospiraceae bacterium | reverse complement strand
ACATCCGGGATATGCGTTTCTTTCATCCAGGCAAGCCAGTCGGCATTGATCGCCGGCATTATTTTCACGGTTACATTATATAAAATCATTTTTTAAAAAATGTTGACGAGTGATTAAAAACCAAGGCGAAGTAACAAAAGAACCTGTACTTAAAAAATAAAAAAGCGACTTGCACTTATCTGCCTGCAAGCCGCTTTTATTTTTAGTCGTCTTCAAATTCCGTTACTTTCTCTCCGGTTTTTTAATGACTGGCTGATGAGAAAGCGATTGAAAAACATTAGTAGAGCCGATACGTGCGGGAGCAGCCGGTTTTCCGAATGCTTCCTGTGTTTCAAAATTTTCATCGGGTTTTAGCGATCCACTTACTTCTTCGTTGACGGCTTCGGGCATTTGTACCGGCTTTCCGGCGTCATTAGTAAACCATGAATCAATTTTGGATTCCCATTTTGTTTGTTTGTCCTCCTTGGGTCTTGCCGGTTTGTCTATTTTAGGTGGCTCAAAATCCATAATTACCGGAACAGTCGGCGCGGGAAGTTCCGCCATATCGTACTGGTACAATTGGAATTTTTCTATGATTGTTATCAATTTTTCAGCATACACGCTGTCGGTAGCATATCCGCAATCTTTCAGTCCCTGCGCCCATTTTTTATAATCCATTCCTAAGTTAAAAAGTGCAGCATAATATCTGCGGCCAGCCAAAAAAGCAGAGTGGTCGGCATAAGATTCTTCTACCGAGTCATACACTCTGAAACAAGACGGTACAATCTCGCCTTCTGCATTTTTGTCATCGTCTTTGTGGTAATATTTTTCACCTGTCCACTCGTCTTTGCATTTAATACCAAAGTGATTATTGGATTTCATGGAAAGTTCGCTTGTGCCGGAATTGGACTCGAGTAGTGCCTGACCTAAGGTGATACTTGCCGGAATTTTGCTGCGATACATTTCAAAGATAGCAAGGTGCTTGTGGGTTTCGATGTAAGACATACTTGTCTTGTTGTCGGCAGCGGCATTGCACCAGATAAATACGGGCAAAAAAATGGCCGTGAAAAGGCTTTGCTTTTTCATATGTTCATGGGTTATGATGAATAATAATAAGTGCCTCAGGTTTTGGACCTAAGTTTTACAAATCACATCATCGCTGGGTCAATTCAGTAGGAAAGCCTTTGTAGAAGTATGTTTGGATGATGACTTATAAAACAGGTCTTTTTTTGCATTTCAGACCTTGAGTGTTCGTTCATAAGTCATTACGTATTAGAATTTATTTTTTAGTAAGGCAATTTAAATGCCACATTTAAAAACTTCATCATATAAAATGAAAATGGAGCTTTATCCGGTTTAGACTGCAATGGAATAAAAGCAGGAAAGCTTCTTCTTTAGAAAGGATGTTTGATACCGAGAGAAAAACTAAATGAACAGATTTCAAAAATAAATTAATTTTTTAATATTTAAAATCCTGTATGATAATATTTTTGGCAGAAAAATTGCGACGAGTACATATTATGTACTTCTAAAATTTCCCAAAATGAAAATGCTCCGAATTAAGCCGCTCAGTTTTGCAGCGCTGTTGTTTACTTTCTTCCACACTCATACAATTGCCCAAACCGAACTTACCGCGGACGGTTTTTATAGCGAAGGTGCAGCGGCGCAAGACCGTAATGATTTTCAACAGGCAATCCGTTTTTATACCGCGGTTATTGACAAAGATACTTATCACGCCAAGGCGCTTTTCAACAGGGCGCTTTGCTACATCGAACAAGGTAAATATTACCTGGCTGCGCAGGATTTTCAAAAATATCTGGATATAGAACCCAATGACAAGGCTGCCCTTGAAATGTATGGCAATATGGCTTTTCTGAACGGAAAGCTGGATTTGGCCATTTATCAGTACAG
>CALMIT010000853.1 GCA_937864255.1 uncultured Saprospiraceae bacterium | reverse complement strand
CATCCAGGCAGCCCCGGCCAGCATTATGTCTTTCAAAAAATTGGTAGCGTCGCCGGCCATGGCCGAGTTCAGATGTATGGTAAGCGCAAAAATCAGCAACATGACGCCAAGCAGCGTAGCCGCCAGTTTGTCCATTTTGCCGAGCAGCATACTTACGACGGCAGCTATATGCGCCAGCCCGGTGATGTAAATCATAATCTCTCCGCCAAACGGCACCATTCCCGCCATATCTTTCGCGCCCATGAAATGAAATATTCCGAAAACAGCAAAGGGAATAATGAACAAGTACTTTCCTAAGTTGAGAACTGCATTCATAAGAAATTTTGTTTTGATCTTCCCGCTTGGGAAAAGGTTTGGAAATTGGTTTGAATTGTGTGCTGAAAATAATCACACTTTCGTAATTGTTAAAGTTTTAAATAAAAAAATTTCATCAAATGACAATACAACAACTCTTTAGTGCGATAATTTTGAATTCCACAAAATCATATCTTGTATTTCGTGTAAAATAAAAAACCTCCCGGCAGCGCGCCGGAAGGTTTTCTTTATCTCAAAAATTTTTGTTCAAAAAAGTTTTCCCTGCTCTCCGTCACCCAGATCAAACTCGATAGTATCTCCCGTTTTTAAAATATCCTGCTTTGATTTTTCGACTTCGGCAGCGGTCTCCGGCACTTCTTCCTTACCGGCGTTTAGTTCTTTAATAAAACTCAGTTTGTTTTCGGTCAATTTGTTGCCCAGCGCTTTCCAGCCTTTCACATCTATAAATTCTGCAAGGTTGATGCTGCCTTCCTCCGTCTGGTTTTTGATTTTGACTTTGTATGAAACGGCAGCGTGAGGGCGGGTGGAGACAAACAAAAGTGCCGAGCTTTTGTGGTCGCTGATAAAACTGAATTTTTGACCGACGGTAGAAGTTTCTATTTTGAAACGCTTGACCATTGTCCAGCCTTTGTGCCCGTCATAATGCACGGCTGAAACAATTTCTTCCGGGTCAAATTTGCCGATATGAAGCAGGTTTTTGACTTCAAAACGATTACTCAACTCAAAGTCTGTCAATTCATAATTGCCGTCCTGAAAAATGGCGAGGATAAGGTCGCCGGTATCAAAAGCGCCCAGCAATTTGCCGCGCCCGTCTGTGTTCAGGCGGCCGCTGGTTTCGTCCATCCATATTTTGCGTGCGCCCAAGGTAGATTCACCCACTGACTTTTGTACAATTTTCCGTACCGGGTATTTTGTCAAAATATTGCCCTGCGAACTGCGCCCTTTAATCGCCAGTTCGCCAAAGTCGTAATCAAATTCTTTGATCTTGGCGCGGCTGTTTTGCGAAAGGAAAATCGAAACAATTTCTGCCTCTGCATTCGGATTCACGGTGAAGTAAAGAATTTTTGAATTAGGATTTCCGAGGGTCATTTCGTACTCGCGATCGCGCGTGATGGCCGTCACGTTAAACCTCTTCACGTAAGTATTACCACTTTTTCCGTCAAGGTAAATCAGGTTATAAGTGGTGCGCTCGTCATTTTTCTTCCACACGGCTACGTGCAAAATGTCTTTTCCCACAAAAATCTTATCGGCTATTTTACTCACCTGGAATTTGCCGTCTTTTCTGAAAACGACAATGTCGTCTATGTCCGAACAGTCGCAAACAAATTCATCTTTTTTCAGCCCGTAGCCAATAAATCCTTCTTTCCGGTTCACGTACAATTTGGCATTATTGGCCACTACCTCAGCTGCTTTTATGGTATCAAATTCCATAATTTCCGTGCGGCGCTCGCGCCCTTTGCCATATTTGTTCAGCAGATTTTTAAAATATTCAATGGCAAAATCTGTCAGATTTTCAAGATGGCGGCGCACTTCATCTTGTTCGGCTACAATTTCTGCTATCAGTTCGTCGGCTTTAAAAGAGTTGAATTTTGAAATGCGTTTGATTTTTATTTCAGTCAGCTTCACAATGTCGTCCACCGTGACTTCGCGCATCAGCCGCAGGCGCTTGTCCGAAGGCGTGATTTTTTCGGAAGGTGCAGCCACATATTTTTTCAGTTCATTTTCAATCGTTTCGATTACCGCCTCCCAGGTCTCGCACTCTTCAATTTTATGATAAATGCGGTTTTCAATAAAAATTTTCTCCAGACTGGCAAAATGCCACTTTTCAGCCAGCTCGCTTTTCCTGATTTCAAGTTCCTGTCTTAAAAGGTCTTTAGTGTGTTCGGTAGAAATTTGAAGCAAGTCTTCTACCGCCAAAAAATGTGGCTTGTCCTCAATGATAACGCAAGCGTTGGGCGATATGGAAACCTCACATTGCGAGAAGGCGTAGAGCGCGTCCATAGTCACTTCGGGCGATATATTCGGCGCCAGTTCTATAAAAATTTCGACTTCAGCGGCAGTATTATCTGTGATATGTTTGATTTTAATCTGGCCTTTTTCATTTGCTTTCACAATGCTTTCGATCAACGAACCCGTGGTAATACCGTAGGGCAGTTGGCGAATGACAAGCGCTTTTTTATCGGCAATTTCTATTTTAGCTCTCACTTTTACTTTTCCGCCCCGCATACCTCCCTGATAATCAGACACATCAATAGAGCCGCCCGCATCAAAGTCGGGAAAGATTTTCACCTTCTTACCCTGCAAAATTTTAATACTTGCTTCTATCAACTCGCAAAAATTGTGCGGCAGGATTTTAGTAGCCAAACCCACCGCGATACCTTCCACGCCCTGCGTCAGCAACAACGGGAACTTCATGGGCAAGGCTATCGGCTCTCTTTTGCGCCCGTCGTAGCTCATTTGCCAGTCAGTAGTTTGGTAGTTGAAAGCAACTTCGAGCGCAAACTTTGTCAGGCGCGCTTCGATATAACGTGCGGCAGCAGCACCGTCGCCGGTGCGCGTATCGCCCCAGTTTCCCTGCGTATCTATCAATAAATTTTTTTGCCCGAGATTGACCAGCGCATCTCCGATGGCGGCGTCGCCGTGCGGATGATATTGCATGGTTTGTCCAATGATATTGGCCACTTTGTGAAACCGCCCGTCTTCCATTTCTCGCATGGCGTGCAGGATGCGGCGCTGTACCGGCTTCAGTCCGTCGTTAATGGCTGGCACGGCGCGCTCCAGAATCACGTAAGAAGCGTAGTCCAGGAAATAGTTTTCGTACATTCCCGAAAGGGAAATCAAATGATCGTTGCCATTGCCGTTTGCCATCGGGGAGTCATTTTCATGCACTTTCATGAACAGCCTTTACGATTTGAATTTTAAAAAAAATGTGTGGCGAAATTGGTGATTTTGAGCAAAAGTACAAATTTTGAAAAACAAACGAATTTGTTTTTGTTTTAAAACAAAAAAATTCTTTCCGATTTTTAAAAACCGGTATTTCGAATAAAGCCGGAACGGGGCTGACAAAAATCCCCGAACACAAGTGCTAAACTTTTTACCTTTGGCCGCCTTTCCAAATACGCTAAAAGGAGTTTTTTATCATGGCAAAATTTCATTCTTTAAAAATAAAAGAAGTCCGCCGCGAAACAGACGATTGCGTCTCAATAGCTTTCGATGTGCCGGCAGACCTTACCCCGGAATATCAATACCAGCCGGGACAGCATCTGACGCTTAGGAAAAAATTAAACGGTGAAGAACTCCGGCGCACATATTCGATTTGCGCCGCCCCGTTTGAAAATGAACTGCGCGTGGCCGTGAAAAAAGTGGAGGGTGGCAGGTTTTCATCCTTTGCCAACGAGTTGCTGACTGCTGGCGAAAATATAGACGTGCTGACGCCGATGGGCAACTTTACTGTGGGTACCGATGTTAATCATGAAAAATTTTACGTGGCTTTTGCAGCCGGTAGCGGCATCACGCCCGTAATTTCTCTGATGAAAACAATTTTAAAAAAAGAGCCTAAGAGCTTTTTCACACTTTTTTATGGCAATCAGGCCAGTCGCAGCATTATTTTTCTGGAAGAAATAGAAGCGTTAAAAAATCAATATCTGGGCAGGTTAAGCGTACACCACGTTTTGAGCCGCGAGCATCCCGGCAACGAACTTTTCTACGGCAGAATCAGCAAAGACAAGTGCGATATTTTTTTAAAAAGACTCGTCAACCCGGTTGATGTTGATGAGTTTTTTCTTTGTGGCCCCGAAGAAATGATCGAAGCGGCCAGGCAAAGTTTGCAGGCTGCTGAGGTGCCGGACCAAAAAATTCACTTCGAACTTTTTACCACACCCGAACAAAAAGCAGGTCAAAAAACGCAGGTCAAAAAGACAGATACGCGCGCCGCAATTCTCTCTCAGATCGCCGTGACATTGGATGGAAAGACTTTTTCTTTTGAACTGCCATCTACCGGCGACACTATTCTGGACGCCGCGAGCGCCTACGGAACCGACTTGCCTTTTGCCTGCAAAGGCGGCGTGTGCTGCACCTGCAAAGCCAAAGTGCTGGAAGGCGAAGTGGAAATGGATGTAAATTACGCCTTGGTAGAAGAAGAATTGAAAGCCGGATATGTGCTCACCTGTCAGTCGCACCCGAAAACAGAATACGTTCATGTCAGTTTTGACGAATAAATGCCCGATGGCTTGTTTGCCATTCACAAAGAAAAGATTTGCCGCAGAAGGCAAACTTTTTTACAAATTTTAAAAAATGACTAAACCCAAAAAAAGTAAAATCAAAGATGGAAAACTTCCTGCCGGTCAATTGCGCCAGGAAATTTTCAAATTATTCAAAAGACACTCAAAAAAAAGATTTAATCCGAAACAGATTGCCAAAAAACTGAAAATTGACAATAGCAAAGACAGCATTTCAGACGCTTTGAACAAATTGGTGGAAATGGGACAACTGGTTGCTTTGGAGGATTTTAAATTCAAAATAAAACCGACAACCGCAACCGGCGAAAACCCGGCAGAACAACCCGGCCGAAGCCGAAAATACACCAAAGGTTATGTGGACATGACCCGCAACGGCGACGCTTATATCGTGAGCGAAGAGTTGGAACACGATGTGCATATTTCTCAAAAATATCTAAACGGCGCGCTGCACGGCGATATGGTAGAAATAAATTACTGGACGCCCAGAGGCCGACAACGCACCGAAGGAGAAGTAAGAAACGTCATAAAGCGCGCCACGGAGCATTTTATGGGAACGCTTCGCCTTACGCGCAATTTTGGCGTCGTAATACCCGATAAGCTGAATATGCCAGTGGACATTGTAGTAAAAGAAGAGGATTTGAAAGGCGCCAGGGAAGGTGATAAGGTGGTGGTAAAAATCACAAAATGGCATAATGAAAAATATCCAAGCCCGCTCGGAGTCATTACCAATGTGCTGGGCAAGGTAGGTAGCAGCGACCTGGAAATGAAAGCCATTTTGATCAATAACGGCTTTCCGCTTGATTTCCCGCAGGAGGTTTTGGCAGAATCCGAAGACCTGCCGGATCATATCCCTTTAATGGAAATAAACCGGCGAAATGACTTTCGCGAAGTCACTACTTTTACGATTGACCCCGAAGACGCCAAAGATTTTGACGATGCGCTGTCTGTGCGATTTCTTGAAGACGACGCTTATGAAGTGGGTGTGCACATCGCCGATGTATCGCACTATGTAAAACCCGGAAGCGCACTTGACAAAGAAGCATTTCAACGAGCCACTTCGGTATATTTGGTAGATCGCGTTTTGCCCATGTTGCCCGAAAAAATATCCAACGGACTTTGTTCTTTGCGACCAAATGAAGACAAACTGACTTTTTCGGCTGTGTTTGTTTTTGACAAAAATGATAAAATCAAAAGCCGCTGGTTTGGAAAAACCGTGATTCATTCTGACCGCAGATTTTCATACGAAGAAGCTCAAAAAGTGCTGGAAACGGGCGAGGGAGACTTTGCAAAAGAATTGAATCACCTGAACAAGGTAGCCGAAAAACTGAGGAAACAAAGGTTCAAAAACGGCTCCATAGATTTTGAAACGGAAGAAGTGCGTTTTCGACTGGATGAAGAAGGCGTGCCCATAGAAGTGTACATCAAAGAGCGCAAGGCCGCGCACATGCTGATAGAAGATTTTATGCTGCTCGCAAATAAAGAAGTAGCTCTTTATATCGAAGAAAAAGGAAAGGGACTGGAAATTCCTTTCGTCTATCGGGTTCACGATTTTCCGGACACGGACAAAGTCGCCGAATTTGCGCGCTTCGCCCATGAAATGGGTTTTGAAATGAATGTCAGCACGCCGCAATCCATCGGTCAATCATACAATCAACTCACCAAAGCTGCCAAGACCAATGACGCATTAAAAATACTCGAACCTATCGCCATCCGTACCATGGCCAAAGCCGAGTATTCGGTCAATAACATCGGACATTATGGTCTCGGGTTTGGTTTTTATGCGCATTTCACCTCGCCCATACGGCGCTACGCCGACGTGCTTGCTCACCGCATTTTGGAAGGAAATATAGACGGACGAAATATGCGCTGGGATAAAGCGCGCCTCGAAGCGCAGTGCAAGCATATTTCAATGCAGGAGCGCAAAGCCATGGACGCCGAGCGGGAAAGTGTGAAGTATAAACAAGCCGAATTTATGCGCAAACACGTAGGCGACGTTTTCGACGGTTATGTTTCCGGGATGTTGGAGCGGGGAATTTTTGTAGAATTAAAAAACAGCAAATGTGAAGGTATGGTCGGTTTTGAAACCATGTCAGAATCATTTGAAGTGGAAAATGGAAGGCTTCGCGCAAAAGGCCGCAACAGCGGCAGGATTTTCAAAATGGGTGATCTGGTCAAAGTAAAAATCGTAAGCGTTGACCTTTCCCGCCGCCAAATCGAGATGGAACTGGCAGAAGAAAGCCCGGCGAAAAACGCACCAGACAATAGCTCGGAAAAAGCGCCGGTGAAAAAACCAGACCCCGCGCGGCGAAAAATAACCAGCAAAAAAATCAACTAAATATGGAAAGCCGGCAAGGATATGTAAAAATAGAAAAAGCAAATGGCGTCGCCTTCATCGAATTTTTTCACCCCGCACAAAATTCGCTGCCGGGCCGGCTTTTGTCAGAACTGACAGAAGCCTTCAATCAGACCGGCCGGGATGAAGATATAAAAGTGGTCGTTTTAAAAAGCGGCGGCGACCGCACGTTTTGTGCCGGCGCCAGTTTCAACGAACTGGCAGCAATTGAAAATTTTGAAAAAGGAAAACAGTTTTTTCTTGGTTTCGCCAACGTAATCAACGCCATGCGCAAATGTCCGAAATTCATCATCGGGCGCAGATCGGAAGAGCGTCGTGTAGGGAAAG
>CALMIT010000852.1 GCA_937864255.1 uncultured Saprospiraceae bacterium | reverse complement strand
GTCGTTACCCACCTGTGCCAGACCGATTCTGAATTTTGCAAAAGACAATGTGCTGTTTTGATTGATATTAAAAAGGTCGGTCAGGACGGCGCTCAAATTAGCTGCGTAATACAGGTAACTGCGGTTGTCGGCGGGCAGGGTACTCGACCAGTCGTTTCAGGCGGAAAGATCGAGATACAAAGCGTTTCTGAAGCCAACTTGTGTGGTAGCATACAAGCTGTTGATACGACGCTCGGAGCGGAAAGTGGAAGACTGCAAAGCGACGCTGGAGTTATTGAGCGAATACACGCCCGCCACTGCCAGTTCGGGTGCGCTCACATCCGAGTTGTTTCTGCGCTGAACCATCTGGTTGCCGCCCACGGAGACAGACCAGTCAAAGTCAGTGCTGAGCGGACGCGCATACGTGAGCAAAAAGTCGGTATTCCTTTCTTCAAAATTTAATTTTTCCTCGCGGTAGCTGCCGAGTTGGTAGCGCTGTGTAGAATATGCGCGGCGGCGATCCCTGAATTCATTTGAAAAGTCAGTACCCGAACGGAGCAACAGGCTCAGTTCGTTGGTGATTTTAAAATTCAACGCCAGATTACCGAATACGCGGTTGATATTCTGACCGTTCGTATTTTCAAAAAGATTGAAGTATGGATTGTCGTGGTAGTTATAATTAAAATTGAACTGGTTCAATCCCTCTCTTCCTTCCTGCCAATAATCGCTCATGGACGAAACGTCAATATTTCTGGGCAACCAGCAGTTGAAAAGATACATGATGTTTTCGGTGCCGTAGCTCAGGTTTGGCCGGTTGTTACTTTTGTTGTTGACATAATTGGCATTGACCGAAGCGGTGAGCCAGTCGGTCAGATTATACGCGCTCGAAAAAGCAACCGTGTTCCTTTTTAAATCGGTGTTGGGCACAAAACCTTTCTGATCCAGATTGGTAAATGAAAGGCGGAAATTACCGTTGCTATTACTGCCCGAAACTGCGACGTTGTTGGTATAAGTGACGCCTGTTTCAAAAAAGTCGCGGATATTATCCGGTCTGGCTACAAAAGGCGTCGGCGTAATGTCGCCGCGTGCTTCAAGCTGGCGGCTCAAATCCACGGGCGCGATAGCCGAAAATAAATTGCCCACATCACCGCCGCGGACGCCGTTGGAAGTTGCGCCGTCAAATTGTTTGATCAACTGTCCTTCCATTTTCGGACCCCAGCTCTCGTCCACGCCGTCTCTCAGACCGCCGCCGTTTCCGTCTTTAAATTCAAATTCCCCATTCAAGCCCTGCCCGTTCGCCTTTTGATAACCGGGCACTCGCAGCGGGCTTTCAAAAGAGACCGTGCTATTTACCGACACGCCGATGCCCTTTGTGCCTTTTCCCGATTTGGTTTTTATGACGATCACGCCGTTGTTGGCTCTCGATCCATAAAGCGCTGCCGCGCTCGGGCCTTTCAAAATAGTCATGGATTCGATGTCGTCAGGATTGATAAATCCCGCACCGTTGCCGTAATCCACGTCCTGATTACTGCCTTTGGGTCCGCCGGAAGAGCCGAAAAACTGGTTGGAAATCGGAACGCCATCCACCACAAACAGCGGCTGGTTGTTATTGATATTCAAAGAACGCTCGCCGCGTATGGTCACTCTTGACGAGCTTCCGATGCCCGAAGGATTGCCTACTATCTGTACGCCGGCTACCCTGCCGGCAAGAGAATTCAGCACATTCGTCTCTCTGGCTTTCGTCAATTGGTCGCCTTCTACTTCCTGCACGGCGTAACCGAGCGACTTTTTCTCGCGCTCGATACCCAAAGCCGTAACGGTAATTTCTTTCAAATTTACCTGGTTGGGCAGGAGCAGTACGTTGACGAGACTCGGGCTGGCAGAAGGCAGCATCTCGTTTTCATAACCGACATAAGTAAAAATAATGGTGTCAGTAGGAGCGACTTCCAGTTGGTAAGTACCATCCACGCTCGTGACGGTACCCTCGTTGGTTCCTTTTACGACGACGTTTACGCCGATGAGCGGCTCGCCAGAGCGAGCGTCTTTGACGATACCGTTGACTTGTTTTTGTGCATTTACCGACAAGAAAGCCAGCAGAATCGCCGCTATCGTACAAATTTTTCCGAAAACGGAGCTAACGTTTTGCGCTGATCGCAATCGTTTCATAATTTAGCGAAGTTTTGTTATTAAATAAGACTTGTTTTGGCCGTCGGCAGCTCGTAACTGCCGGCGGCTTATTTTTTAATGGGGCAAAGTTGGAAATAGGCCTTTGGAAAGATTTAAAAAGGAAATTAAGGTTTGATAAAGGTTTTGTAAACGGCAATTTAAGTATGTAAGGAATTTTTGGCCTCGCTTACAAACGGCTGTAAAGCGCATCGGCCAAACCAAAGGAAAGCGTCATGCCTGCGCCGCCCAGCCCGTTGAAAATAAAAACCGAAGGCTCCGTTTCCTCAAAAAAATAGCTGCTTCCGTCGGTCATTTTTGAATACACGCCGTGCCAGCGTTCGCCGATTTTAAAATCCGTCCATTGGAAAAATCTGTCCAGGTATTTCAAGATCAATGCGTAAATCGCTTCATTATCAAAAGGCGGGAGCGTGCGACCATACTCGTGCGAATCGCCGATAATGATTTCGCCCGCGCCATTTTGCGCCACCAGCACATGAATGCCCCACTCCCGGAAACGTGGCTCCGCGAGGTCGAATTTTTCACTCAGCGCGGGCAGCGAGGGGCAGTTTGTAAAAGCTGCATAGTGGCGCAAAGTAAGTCCCCCGCACAAGGACGGACCGATGCGCCGGTCGCCGGGCTGCGGCTCGGTGCGCAGCATTTGCAGCTTGCATTTAGTCAGCGGTATTTGATTAAATGTTTCCGGGTAGAGCGTTTCGATTTCTTGTCCCGAGCAGATAAAAATCTGCTCCGCCTCCCACTCTTTGTCAAATCCGTACACCAGCCCCGGAATCACGTTGGTAATGCTGGTATCAAAAAAGAAGCGCACATCAAAAGTCGCGGACAGATAAGCGGTAATTTTTTGAATCGCCTCGCGCGGATCTACCAGGCACTCTGACGGACTCCACAACGCGCCTTTAAGTCCTGCCGGCTTCACCGCATCACTTTTGAGCAGCACCTCGGCCGGGCTAAGCAGCGAAAAATTTTCGTTTGCTTCTTTTGAAATAAATTCTTCCATGACCTGCATTTCCAGCGCGTCGTAGGCGAGGTGCAGCGAGCCGTTTTCGTGCAGCCAAAAATTTGCCTTTTTTGCCAAATCTACCCAGATGGCTCTGCTTTGGAGCGCTGTCTCGCGCATGACGCCGGTGGGCTGTCCTGCCGGCCAGATCATCCCAAAATTTCTTATCGAAGCGCCTTGCGCCCACCCGGTTTTTTCAAAAACAAAAACTTTTTTTCCCTTTTGTGCGGCGGCGTAAGCCATGGCGAGTCCGGCTATGCCGGCGCCTATGATGATCACATCTGCTTTTTGAGCGTCCATTTTATGCGTTTTAAACGCCCAAGTATATCACGGCTTTTTTCAAAAAAACGGACTCATATAAAACTTAATGATCTTTTAAAAACCTATTTACAGTAGTCGCCTACCTTCGTTTTATAAAAAATTTGACAGATATGAAACACATTCAACTGGTTGTTTTTGATATGTCGGGCACTACTGTGGTAGATAAAAGCGAGGTGCTGGACTGCTTTTTTGAAGCCGCCGTGCAGTACGGAATTAACACGACGCCCGAACACATCAACACCATGATGGGCTGGTCGAAAATAGAAGTTTTCCGCACTTTGCTGAGAGAAGAACTGGGCGACGACCACCCCGAAATCGAAATCCGCGCGCAGCGGGTTTTCAAATATTTCAGGAGAATTTTGGAAGCCTATTATTTCAACAATCCCGTGGATCCGACGCCCGGTACAATGGCGCTTTTTTACCGGCTGAAAAGCAAAGGCGTCAAAATAGCGCTCACCACCGGCTTTTACCGGGAAGTCACCAATATATTATTGTATAAACTAGGCTGGGACATCGGGCTGAACCGCTGGAAAATCGGCAACGGCGCTTCCGTCATCAACGCCTCCGTGACCAGCGACGAGGTGGAAAAAGGCCGCCCCGCGCCCGATATGATTTTCAGAGCCATGAAATTATTGAACGTATCTGACCCCGCACAGGTAATCAAAATCGGCGACACGCCATCTGACCTGAAAGCCGGAAAAAATGCAGGCTGCGCTTTTACTTTCGGCATTACAAGCGGCTCGCACAGCCGCGAAGAATTGAGCGTCTTTCCGAACGACGGCTTGTTTCATTCGATGGAAGAGGTGGCTGCCTGGTTTGAAGAACAGGAAAACGCCGCACCGCTCCGAGCAGATCATTCGCCGTTTAAAAAGTAAGTTTCGATTTCGGCGGCTATGACGTTTTTCAAAAACCTTAAACTGATTTTACACCTTAACCTCCGTTTCACAAAACCTTCATCTTTTCATAACCGGGCGGTCAATTTGTCTTAAAACGCGGGGACTACTTTTACGCGATTTTTCAAAAACTTTTGCATGAAAGTAGGAACCTACCTTAAGGATCATGTCTTCCGGCTCGTCCATTCCAACCACCTCGTTTACAACACCTGCTGGGAAGATCCGCGCTGCGACCGCGCCCTTTTAAACCTCGACGCCGACAGTAAAATGGTGATGATAACCAGCGCAGGCTGCAATGCGCTGGACTACCTGCTCGACAATCCCGGCGAGATTCATTGCGTGGATATGAATTTCCGGCAAAACGCGCTGCTCCAACTCAAAATGGCTTCGCTCCGCGAAACTTCTTACGACCAGCATTTTCAACTCTTCGGGAGCGGGCGCTGCCGGCAAATCGAAAACATTTATTACCTGAAATTGAGAAGCGCAATGCCGGTTTTTGCGCGGCATTACTGGGATCAGAATATCCGCGTTTTTTCGGGCAGGGGCATCAAATCTTCGTTTTACCACTTCGGCTCCAGCGGTACGCTGGCCTGGATGACCGCTGGTTTGCTGAAATCAAGCAGCCAGATCAAAAGCCAGATTCACACGCTTTTCAATGCCACCTCGCTGGCGCAGCAAGCCGCCATTTATTACGAAATCGAAAGAAAGGTTTTGAACGGACTGGCGCAGTGGTTTGTCAACCGCCACCTGACCATGTGTCTGGCGGGCGTGCCGCAAAGCCAGCAGCAGCTTTTCACGCTCAAATACAAAGACGGCGCGCTGGGTTTCATCAAAGAATGTTTTCGGAAGGTTTTTACCGAGCTGCCCGTCCACGACAATTATTTTTACAAAGTCTATTGGCAGGGACACTACTCCGAAGATTGCCGGCCGGAGTATCTGAACGCCGCCCACTTTTCCACCCTGCAAAACAGAACCCATAAAATCCGCACGCACACCACTACCATTTCCGATTTTTTGAAAAGTCACCCGGGAAAATATTCGCACTACGTACTGCTGGATCACCAGGACTGGCTGGCCGCCAACAACCGCGCAGCGCTGGAAGAAGAGTGGGATTTGATTTTGAAAAACAGCCGCCCGGGTACAAAAATACTGCTACGCTCCGCCGCCGAGGAAGTGAATTTCTTCCCCGCTTTTGTCAAAAAATCGGTGGTTTTTGAAAAAGAACGCACGCAGCAAACGCACCGCCTCGACCGCGTGGGCACTTACGCCAGCGTACATTTGGCCACCGTAAAATAACACACATGCACCAACCTTCGCTCACCGCTCCGCCCGACAAGCAGGCGCAGAAAATGCGCGCCTACTACGCCTTTCACGCCCGCATCTACGACGCCACGCGCTGGAGTTTTTTGTTCGGCAGGAAGCAGTTGATTAAAAAAATTCCGCTTGACAAAAACGGGCAGTGGCACATCGCCGAAGTCGGCTGCGGCACGGGCTACAACCTCGAAAAACTGGCTGCCGTATTTCCGAATGCGCGGCTGAGCGGCATAGACGTGTCCGAAAATATGCTGCAAAAAGCGGGCGAGCGACTCCATAAATTTGGCGATCGCGTTGAACTGCTGCACCGCCCCTTCGCCCCCGGAAAAACGAATTTTGACAGCCCGCCCGACCTCATTATTTTCTCCTACGCGCTGACCATGATGAACCCCGGCTGGCAAAAAATGCTGGAGCAGGCGAAAGCGGAACTGCGCCCCGGCGGCTGCATCGCCGTGGTGGATTTTCACGACTCGCCTTTTTTATTTTTTAAAAAACACATGGGCGGACACCACGTGAAAATGGACGGACACCTGCTGCCGGTACTCCAAAACGACTTCCGCACCGCAGCGGCGAAAACAGCGCCGGCCTACGGCGGCCTGTGGCAATATTTTTATTTTATCGGGCAAAAAGATTAGGACAAGAGCAGCAGGGCGGCAACTGCCAGGAGCGCCGGAACGGCCTGTACGAAAAAAATCTTCCTGCTCGCCGTAGCTGCGCCGTAAACGCCTGCCACCACCACGCAAGCCAGGAAAAACAAAG
>CALMIT010000851.1 GCA_937864255.1 uncultured Saprospiraceae bacterium | reverse complement strand
GTCTGGATTCGTGTCTTTCAGTACCAATGATAGCGAGACCTCCCGCCTCACGAACGCCTGGTCCCAGTTTGATGTCCGTACCACGACCGGCCATATTGGTAGCTATCGTCACTTTACCGGCCTGCCCGGCTTCTGCTACTATCTCGGCTTCCCGCTGATGCTGTTTGGCATTCAATACATTATGCGCCATACCCCGCAGTTGCATCATACGGCTCAGCTTTTCGGAAATATCTACCGAAGTAGTACCCACCAAAGTGGGGCGCCCTGCCTCCTGCATACGTTCGATTTCGTCTATTACGGCGTTGAATTTTTCTTTCGCCGTTTTAAAGACCAAATCTTCCATGTCCTTTCTTATCACTTGCCGGTTGGTTGGAATCGCCACGACATCCAGTTTGTAAATTTCCCAAAACTCTCCCGCTTCTGTTTCGGCTGTACCGGTCATACCGCCTAATTTGTGAAACATCCGGAAATAGTTTTGTAAAGTGATAGTGGCGTAGGTTTGCGTGGTTTCGCCCACTTTCACATTTTCCTTCGCCTCGAGCGCCTGATGCAAGCCGTCAGAATAACGGCGCCCTTCCATCATACGTCCGGTTTGCTCATCTACGATTTTTACCTGGCCGTCTATTACCACGTATTCTTCATCAATTTCAAAAAGTGTGTAGGCTTTTAAAAGTTGGTGTACTGCGTGGAGGCGACGAGATTTTACAGAAAATTCCTGGGAGAGTCTGATGCGCGCTTCTTCTTTTTCTTTTTTAGAAAGCGTGTCGTCCGCATCTATTTCTGTGAGGCGTGATCCAATTTCAGGCATGATGAAAAAATGTGTATCGTCAAATCCGCGCGCCAGATATTCGGCGCCCGCTTCTGTCAGTTCTACATTCCTGTTTTTTTCGTCTATGGTAAAATAAAGCGGCTCATCCACCAAGTGCATATTTTTATTTTGCTCCTGCATATAATGGTTTTCCGCTTTCTGAAGCATCACTTTGACGCCTTCTTCGCTCAAAAATTTGATCAAAGGGCGATATTTCGGCAAAGCCCGGTGTACGCGCAAGAGCGCCATCCCCGCTTCTCCTTCGGCATAGCCGGTGATACCTTCATTGACAAGTTTTTTGGCTTCCGCCAAATAATCGGTAGCCAGTTTTCGCTGCACAGCGATGAGTCGCTCTACGTGCGATTTCAGGTCAATATAAAGTTGTTCTTCTTCGCCGGCTTCCACGGGGCCGGAAATAATAAGCGGCGTACGCGCGTCGTCAATCAATACCGAGTCCACCTCATCCACCATTGCAAAATGGTGTTTGCGCTGCACCATTTCATCCGAACTGCGCACCATATTATCGCGCAAGTAATCAAACCCGAACTCATTGTTTGTACCATAAGTGATATCGCAATCATAGGCTCTTTTTCTATCAGCCGAGTGCGGGCGGTATTTGTCAATACAATCCACCGTCAAAAACAAAAATTCGAAAATCGGGCCGTTCCATTCGGCGTCGCGCCTTGCCAGGTAATCGTTCACCGTAATGATGTGGACACCCTGACCGGATAAGCCGTTGAGGTAAGCAGGTAAGGTGCTCACCAGCGTTTTACCTTCACCCGTTTGCATCTCCGCAATTTTTCCGTCGTGCAGTACCATCCCGCCAATAAGCTGCACATCGTAATGCATCATATTCCAGGTGATTTGTCCGCCTGCTGCCATCCACTGGTTTTTCCAAATGGCTTTTTCACCTTCTATTTTCACGTAAGATTTGCCAGGCATAGCGGCAAGATTTCTGTCAAAATCGGTAGCGGTGACCGTAATCGTACTATTTTCTTTGAAGCGGCGGGCAGTTTCTTTTACCACAGCGAAAGCATCGGGAAGTATTTCTTTTAAAATAACTTCCAGTTCTTTGTCGCGCTCTTCTTTCAAGCCGTCAATTTCCTTAAAAAGATTTTCTTTTTGATAAATATCCTCCGTTTCGAGCGCCTGGGCGGTGAGCGTTTTTATGTCTTCGTCTATTCCGGCAAGGTGGTCGGCGATAGCTTTTCTAAATTCGAGCGTTTTGTTGCGCAGTTCGTCGTTGCTGAGATTTTGCAGCTTTTCGAAAGCCTCGTTTATCAAATCAACGTAAGGCTGGTAAATAGCCGCGTCGCGATCATATTTGGTCCCGAAGAGTTTTTTGAGCGGATTGGTGATAAAATTGAGCATATCTTTTCAATTAAAATTTTGTCAACGAATAAGCGAAAATCATGTTTAAATCACATGCGGCAAAGATAAGATATATTTGCAGCGAAGAATTAAACCGCCACAAGCGGGTTTAGGGAACGAACATAATTTATACCATTCGTATAAATTCGATTTTTTTCAGCCAAAATGACATCTGCCCGCGCCGGCAAATGACAAAAAGAAAAAACTCCCTGATTTGCAATCAGTTATTTCAGCCAATTCGACCGAAATTTATTTTCAAATGCTAAAAAGAATATTGTCGGGCGTTTTCATACTTTTATTTTTCTGGTCCTGCCAGACAAAAGACGCCAAAAAGGACATCAGTTCATTTTACTTTCCGGTAGAAAATCTTAACGAAGGGTTGGTGTACGAATACAGAGCGGTGGCAGATTCGCTGGCGCCGTTTTACATGTATTATCGCGCGGTGAAAAATGATTCGCAGACTTTCCTGGTGGCAATGCAATATGATTTTGAATTCGTACCGCAGCAATTGGCCCGCGAAGAAATCGTTGACAACGGCGTCATGCTTGCCGAGTCTTTTTTATTTGAAAATGACTCGACGGGCAGACAGGTACAAATACCGGTCGAGATAGAATCGGGAAGCGTTTTTCCTTTCGAAGTGAGTGATTCCGGCGGCATTTTTCTATACAAAATCAAATGGTATGAGCCTGCTGACACCAGCGTGTTCACCCGGCTGATTCGCAATAGAAAATACGAGGGCGATACCAGTTTCGTTTTTAAAAATAAAAAACTTCCCGCCGTAAAATTTGAAGTAAAAGAGCTGGCTGAAAATTATGATGAAGGTTTTTTGGAGCACGAATTTTCAGGAATGGAAATATATGCAAAAAACATCGGGCTGGTTTATTTTAAAAAGAAAGTTTCTGAAGATTTGCGGCTCGAATATGCGTTATTCGATACTTATCCGATGAAAGTGCTGGAAGAAAAATTTAGAAAAAATTTAGAACGAACAGAATGAAATTAGCACCGACAAGCAAATTCGGATGGATACTGGCAGTTGCTTTTTTGATAAAAATGGCGCCCCTTAGTGCGCAAATTTTGCCGCCGGATTTTGTTTGCATAAAAAATGATACTTTGATCTGGAATCCTGCATCCAACTCATGCGGGCCGTTTCAGTCGTACGACATTTACTTTTCAGGCAACCCGCAAGGTCCTTTCAACCTGCTGGCCAGAATCACCGACCCCGCAACCACTTTTTTCTTTCACGCCAATCCTACCAATATTACCTGGTATTATTACTTAGAAAGCGTACACAACTGCCCGGGACAAACCTCGCTGCATTCGGATACTTTAAACAATTTATCGCCCGCCATTGCCATTATCAACAGCGTGTCTGTGGAAGGTAATAACGTGCGAATCAAATGGGAAAGAAGCCCCTCGGCGCAAGTAAATGCTTATATTATTTACCGGACTACCGCGCTCGGCACCGTGCCTATTGATACGGCTTTCAACAATCTTGAATACCTTGATCAGGGCGCCAATCCTTCCGGAAAATCCGAAAATTATTACATCGTGGCTTTGGACAGGTGTGGCAATTCCAGTCTGTTTGGCGACCCGCATAACACGATTTTTTTACAATCGGAATTCAATACCTGCCAGCAAACCATTACGCTTCGGTGGAATATTTATAAAAACTGGCAAAATCCGATTGAAACGCAGGAAGTATGGTTGAGCCGAAATGGCGACCCTCCACAAATGGTCGGCACGGTGGACGGAAATCAGGATAACTTTGTTTTTCAAAATGCCAACGATGGGGAAAATTACTGCTTTTATATCAATGCCATCGAGCAAAATACCGGCAATTTTGCCGCATCGAATGTGGTGTGTCTGAGTCCCGATTTTGTGCAGCCCATGCGCAATATCAGGATTAAAAATGTGTCGGTAACTGCTGACGACGATATCGAAATCACCTGGGTGTGGGACGCCAACGCAGAATTAAATGAAGCCGGTTTGTTTAGTAATTTTGAAGGCAATGACGTGATAGAAACTACGCCACTGACCATTTCGCCGCTTTTTTTCGAAAATACTTTTCTTTTTGAAAATGCCGAGCCGGACAAAAAGGAATGGAATTTTTCAATAGGTACGATTGATCAATGCGGCACGACATTCAACTCGCTCAATGCCGCGCCGGTTTTTCTGACGGTGAATCCTGCCACCCAGGGGCAAATAAATGACCTGATCTGGACAGCCCCCGAATTGCCGTTTTCGGAAATTATTGAGTATCAAATTTTTAAATCCGCCGGAAATCAGACTATTTTTCTGAATACCGTGGATGCCGGCACGCTCACTTACTCCGACGCACTTTCTGCGGATGATTTAAATGTTGAAAAGGTCTGCTATTACATTTTAGCCCGAACGATTTTCACCTATCCGGACGGTACTAAAGCCGAAGTTTTTTCGCGTTCAAACACCGCCTGCGCTACCCAGGATGTACAAATCTTTTTGCCGAATGCTTTTGCGCCGAGAGGCCGGAATCAAATTTTCAAACCTGTATTTTCTTTCGGACAAACAAAGAGTTACGAATTTAAAATTTTCAACAGGTGGGGCGGGCTGATATTTCAGACAAATGACCCGGAAACTGGCTGGAACGGCAAACAAGACGGAAAAGATGTCCCTCAAGCTGTTTATACCTACGCACTCAAAATCATTCAGCCATCAGGCGAAATAATCCAAAAAAGCGGATGGGTCATGTTGCTGAGGTAGATGCGTTTTCAGGAAAGTACTATTTTTTGTTCGAAGGCTTCTTTAAGCCGGTTGTCGTGTGTAACCACGACCAAACTGGCGCCTATATCGTTGGCTTGCCTTTTTAAAAGTTCGATTACCTGAACTGTATTGTGGTCGTCAAGTGCGGAGGTAGGTTCGTCGGCGAAAATGACGGCAGGGTGATTGATAACGGCGCGGGCTATTGCCACTCTTTGTTGCTCTCCCTGACTCAGGTGTTCTGTTTTGGACTGCATTTTCGCCTCTATACCCAGAACGGTCAAAATTTGCCGGATGGCATTTTTATCTTGTTTTGCATCTGCAAATTTTTGCGCAAGCATTAAATTTTCTTCCACGGTAAGCGCCCGGACAAAATGGGGTTTTTGAAAAATCATCCCTATGTTTTTACCTCTGAATTTATCGCGCGCGTGGGTTTTAAGCTTTCCAAAATCTACGTCTTTGATCATCACTTTGCCGGAAAGCGGCGTAAGCAAGCCCGCCATCAGGTGCAGGAATGTGGTCTTGCCGCTTCCCGATTGTCCCAACAATAGGAGCGTTTCACTTGTTTTGCAAGAAAGTGGGGGAAATCGAAGCGTCTTTTTCCCATCATACGAAAAGGTAAGGTCGGTCGTTAATAACATCCGGCAAAATTAAAGACTTGTCGGCGTTTTTTCGAAGCGTACTTATTGGTTTGAAAAAAGCGAGCCTTTCAATTTTTTTTGAGATTTTTGAGCCTTAAAACAAACCGCTTTAAAAGGTACCAAGTCCTTTTAGAAAATGAATGAAAATATGATTGTAAAAAAAATCCTTCTTTCTGCCTTTGTCCTGATAATGACCTCGGTTGCCATTTTTGCTCAAATAAAGGAGGAAGAAAAACTGGTTCAGTTTTCGGGAATCGTGCTGGACGGAACCACGAGCGAACTGCTGCCTGTACCTTACACCAATATTCTTGTAAAAGAAAAAGGCAGAGGAACTTACTCTGATTTTAACGGCTTTTTTTCAATCGTGGTAGAAAAAGGCGATTTGGTGGAATTTTCTGCTATCGGCTACCGCAGTGTGATTTTTCGAATACCCGACACTCTTAAAGAGAACAGATATTCGCTGGTGCAACTGATGACTCAGGACACCATCAATTTACCCGAAACTGTCGTTTTCCCCTGGCCGAGCCGCGAGCATTTCAAACTGGAATTTTTGGCGATGGATGTTAGTACCGAAATGCAGGAAAGGGCTTTGAAAAACCTGGCAAACGAAACCTTGGAAAAGATGCGCAAAGACGTCGTCTATGACGGAAATGAAAATGCGGATTATTATCTGCGCCAACAATCCAGAAATTACTACCATATCGGTCAAACGCCTCCCATGAATATTTTTAACCCGCTCGCCTGGAAAGAATTTTTTGATGCATGGAAGGCAGGTAAATACAAAAAGAAAAAGGAAGAATAACGCAGAAAAAATGCCTTTTGAAGTATGTTTCAAAAGGCATTTTTTGTATCTGTTTTTTTATCTGTCAGCTTACTTCTTACCGCCTTTGGCTTTTGACATCCACTCGCCGATAGCCTTTTCATTCATGCGCACATAGTCCATGTTGCCAGCATCCTGAGCCAATTTCAGAGATTGTTTGGCTGTGGTGATAGCTTCGTCATATCTGCCCATATCTGCCAAAATGAGCGATTTTCTACGCACTTGCCAGAATTTTGGATCCTTGCTTACTGCTTTTTCAACATACTCCAGCGCTTTATTAAGATCTTTTCCGGATTCATGATAATAAGAACCGGCATTGTAATAATCAGCAGGACTTGGTCCGCCCAATACACGCTCAATATCTTTCATCACTTTTGTATCAACGTCCACTTCTACAGGTACTTCAACCAGCGTATTATCCCAGATAATTTCGAGCGATGCAGAGTTCATAGATATATTGCCGATATTGATAAGAAAAGTCTCAACCTCTACTGGAAAGGTCTGAGGTTTTACCATTAATCGTGCTGCTTCTTTTGTAGCGTCCCATTTTTCAGGCACACCGGAATTGTTGTAATCCGTATAAAAAATGACAGTCCATTCTTCTGCGCCCGGAATGGTATAAAGCGCATAACTTCCGGCTTTCAAATCTTTTCCTCCCACTTTTACCGCATCGCTAAAAGTGACAATGGTATTCTTGTTAGCGCCGGTCCTCCAGGTTTCTCCGTAACGAACGAGACCTTCATTTCCAAAAATCTCTCTTCCTTTTTTGCTTGGTCTGGAATATTCTACCGTAATGTCAGTAAGCCCTACGGTTTGAGTGGTTTTTGATGAAGGGCTGGGCGCGGGAGTTTTTATTTGTGCATTGAGTTCCGATGAAAGCCCTAAAAGCATAAAAAATGCGAACAGAATAAAGATTGATTTTTTCATGACTTGTTGTTTAATAAAGAATTAGGTTTTGAATCTATTTTAGAACGCAAAATTAGAATTATGGTTTTAATTATCGAGTCCGTACCTGTCCACCAAATAAATCAAGGCCGCCATAGCTGCCGAACCCAAGGCCAATTCTCTGGGGTGAACAGCTTCTATCGTATCGCGCTCAGAGTGATGGTAATCAAAATATTTATGAGAATCCGGTCTCAAACCGCAAAGCAGCCCGTTTTGGCTTTTGAGCAATGAAATATCTGCCCCCGAACCTCCTTTACTGAGATGAAGATTATATGGTTCAAGCAGCGGCAACCAGGTATTTATTTTTTGAAAAAATGGTACAAAAACACTTTCATCTGCATCACAGGAAAATCCTATCGGAGAAAATCCGCCCGCATCTGATTCCAACGCAAACAGGTGTTGCTCATTTTTCAGGTTCGATATTTCGGCGTATGCTTTTGCACCTGCCAGCCCGTTTTCTTCATTCATAAACAAGACACACCTGATCGTGTGCTTAGGTCTATAATTCATTGCTTTTAATAGCCTGAGCACTTCGATCGAATGCGCACAACCGGCGCCATCGTCATGAGCGCCGCCGCCTACATCCCATGAATCAAGATGTCCGCCTACCAAAAGAATCTGTTCTGGCTTTTCGATGCCTTTTATTTCTCCTATTACGTTGAATGATTTCTTATCTGTAAGTTTTTCGCAAGAAGTCTTTATATAAACCTTCGTTCTTTCCTCTTTTAATAAGCTACTTAAAAGGTCCGCATCCAAAGTACTGATAGCAACTGCCGGAATGGGCGCCACTCCCTCTTCAAAAATAGTTACGCCCGTGTGTGGGACATCATCCAGCCTGCCCGTCATAGAGCGAACAATAGCTGCTATTGCTCCCTTCACAGAAGCCTTGGAAGGACCATTGCCTCTTTGATCCACCGCTTTGCCATAGGCATGAAAAGTTTGAATCTGCGTGTTGTCAAAAGGACGATTAAAAAAAACAATTTTCCCTTTTATATCTTCTATACTTTTTTTATCAAGTTCCTCAAGACTCTGAACTTCTATTACCTCTCCGACAATTCCGTTTCGACCGGTACCCGGCGAATTACCCAAAGCCAAGGCACTTAGAGGCTGAGTGCCAATTCTTGAAGAATTCACTATGGTTACAACTTCTTTCTCGCCGCGTACCCAATGAGGCACAATGCAAGGTTGTAACCAAACCGAATCTAACCCCATAGCACTTAACTCCTGAAATGCAAATTCAACCGCAGCCGCGGCCTGCGGCGACCCAGCCAGCCTTCCTCCTATTCCAACCGACAATTGGTGAAGCCAATCGTAGCCGCTGCTTGTTGTTAAAGCCTGATTGTAAATTCTCTTTATAAACACAGCATCTTCATCAGATGCTGTTCTGGTTTGCGCATAACCCGTAAAAGTAAATACCACACTTAGCTGAATAAAAATACTTTTCCCGAGATAACGTAAAACACCTTTATAAATCATTTCTGTTTGGGTGTTGAAAAAGCTCTTTTGCATTGATAGCTGTAGTTTAAAATCAGAATAAAATTTTTACAATAAAGATTGGATATTTAAAATAAATAAAACATTTTTGTAGTGTAGTTTTGACACTAAATTCTTTTTTAAGATAATTTGGTTTTATTTGGTTAGGGCTGAGGTAGTGATAATTACTTGCTGCCTCTAAAAAAATCGAAACAGCCTTGTATTTTTACAGGGCTGTTTTTTTATGTGCGTCGTGAAAAGTAACTTATATGCTTTCTTGCGTCAAAAAATCTGCTTTAGCCAAACACCCAATAGAAAGCAGGCCTGCAATTTATAATTTTTAAGCCTAACCCCTTTCTATCAACCCTTGGAATTGACTACTCAAAAAGAACTGACCGATACAGAAGTCATCCAGTTGTTTCTAAAAACAAGAGACTCTTCATTTTTTTCTGTGCTTTATAGCAGGTATGCCCGGAAAGTTTTTTCAAAATGTGTATCGCTTCTGGAAGATCAGGCACAAGCTGAGGATGCGATGCAAGATATTTTTACAAAAATATTTCTAAATCTGTCCAAATTTAGCGGACAGTCGAAGTTCTCTACCTGGATTTACTCTATTACCTACAATTATTGTATCGATCTAATTCGAAAGAAGAAAAAATCCGGGGTACTGTTTTCAGATGAGATGGAAAGCGTGGGTGAAGTTGTTGACGAGGTGTCTGATGAAGAACTTTTGACTATGGAAGTGGAACGCTTAAAAGTGGTGCTGGACAAAATGCCCTTGGGCGACAAATCTATTTTACTGATGAAATACAACGACGATATGTCCATTTTGGAAATAGCAGCCGTATTGGATAAATCAGAAAGTGCGATAAAAATGAAAATCATGCGGGCAAAAGAAAAAGCGAGAATGATTTACAAGGAATTGTATCCTGAAAAATAATTTTTATGGATGAAAATAATTTTAAAAGACTGTCAAAAATAGAAGAAGGCCGGTGCGATGTTCCGACAAAAATCGAGCATAATCTCCAGCACTCGGTAAATTTTTTTGGTCTGGTAGGTAATTTAATAGAAGTGTTCTTACCTAGCGTTTTTGATGTTTTTGTTGCAATGAACG
Source organism: uncultured Saprospiraceae bacterium (assembly GCA_937864255.1). Lineage (GTDB taxonomy): Bacteria > Bacteroidota > Bacteroidia > Chitinophagales > Saprospiraceae > JAGQWW01. The sequence continues at coordinate 2,990 of CALMIT010000851.1, read as the reverse complement.
GAGGAGAGAAGGGAAGTACGGAAAATACCAAAGCCGGGAAATATTCTCCCGACAGAAATTCTACTCCATTTCAAAACAGGAAAACTCCCTGAGAACATAAAATGTCAGGAATTTTAAATTTAAAAAACCTTTCACATGCCCGATTTAACTATACTTCAGGAGCTTTTAAGAAAATTCACCCTGGCACTGCCTAATGTAGCCGGAGCAATAGCCATTTTACTGATTGGATGGATTGTCTCGAAAATGCTCACAAAAACGCTGAGAAAAATCTTAGCCAAAGCAGGATTTGACAAATTGTCGGATAAACTAAACAGCATTGATTTGGTGCAGAGAGCCAACCTCCATTTCACTCCGAGCGCTTTTATTGCCAAAATTGTTTATTATTTTCTCATGCTCATCTTTATTGTGGCAGCAACAGACGTACTCGGTATGCCTACCTTTTCTAACCTCGTAACCAATATTATCAACTACATACCACAATTTGTCACTGCGATGGTACTGCTGGTTGCCGGACTTTTGCTGGCTGACGCTGTACGCAAAACCGCCAAAACTACCTGCGATTCGCTCGGCATACCTTCGGCTTCCATTATTTCCGGGTTCGCATTCTGGTTCATCTTTCTCACGGTGGGTGTAAGCGCACTTGCGCAGGCGGGGCTTGATACACAGTTTATAATGTCCAATCTTACGGTCTTGTTAGGTGGCGGGGTACTGGCTTTTGCGCTGGGTTACGGTTTCGCATCCAAAAATATCGTGGCTAATTTTTTAGCCTCGTTTTATAGTAAAAACAAAGTAAAAATCGGAGATATTGTCATGATAGACGGAATAAAAGGAATGGTGATTTTTATGGATAATTCTTCACTGACCTTACAGTCCGAAGGCAAAAAAGTGGTGTTACCTTTAAGCAAACTTACGTCTGAGAAAGTGGAAATTTTTGAATCGCAGGATTAAAATATTTTTGCTTTTAATTGTTAGATTTTCTTTTTTTGAGAACTTTTTTTCAAAATTTTGAAAAAACAAAAATTGTCAACATGTTTAAAAAACTACTCTTTTTAGGAATAGCCACCCTTTTTACCAGTTTGATCAGCGCTCAAACGAGCGACGAACTCAAGTCACTCAAAGCCGAAAAAGAAGCGCAACTTAGTACCTTAAAAAGCGAGATCGCAGATATTGACGCGAAAATCACGGCGCTTGACCCTCCGCCTGCCTGGCAATTTGGTTCACTCGGTACGCTCGGCATAAACTTTTCTCAATTCAGCAACTGGGTTGCCACTCAAAATCCAAATACTTCGACAAGTACGATAGGTTTTTCTGGTTCCGCTTTTGCCAATCTCAATAAAGAAAATTATTTCTGGAGAAATTCTGGCGCGCTGAATATTGCCAAAACGAAACTGGACACCGACACGGAAGACGAAGAAAAATCCGATTACGAAACCTCCGCCGATGCTTTTGGGCTTACTTCACTTTTTGGCTGGAAGCTGAATGACAAATTTGCCATCTCTTCTCTCGGAGAATACAGAACTACCCTGCTCAGCAATTTTAATAATCCCGGTTACTTTGATATCGGCGCGGGTGCAACCTGGACTCCGACCAATAACATGGTCGTCGTCTTTCATCCGCTTAATTACAATTTCGTTTTTGCGCAAGATTCTGTCACTTACGAGTCAAGTCTCGGATGCAAAATCGTAGCCGACTACACGCACTCGCTCCCGAAAGGTATCGCCTGGAAATCAAACCTCTCGGCATTTTTGAGCTACAATGATGTCCCAAATTTGTCCAACTGGATCTGGATAAACGGTTTTTCTTTAAAAATCTGGAAAGGGCTGGGCGTGGGCTTCGAACTCGGTTTAAGGAGCAATAAACAGGAGAGCTATAATTATTACCTTTCCAAAAACGACCTATCTGCCGAAGATTTCAAAATCGAAGATCTGGATTCAAAAGACAATCCTTTGCAGACATACTGGCTGCTGGGTTTCACTTATAATCTTTGACAATTTCAATATTCAAAATATCAGCTAACCCAAACACACTATTCGCCCGTCCGGCTATTTTGCCGGTCGGGTTTTTTATTTAAAGGAGAATTAATTTAGAAATCTCTCATCCGGTAAAATAGCATAGCTAAATTTGCCCGTTCAATTGATAAAATCAGCAAAAAAATGCGCCATTTTTTAGGTCTCGTCTTAATATTATTATTAACAACCTGCAACAATCGTCCGCAAAGTGTGGCCGGGCATGAAAAAGAAAACCCGCCCGGCCGGCTGGAAAAACATCCTAAAAATGTCATTTTAATGATTGGCGACGGAATGGGCATTGGTCAAATATCTGCCGGTATGTTTTTAAACGGAAATCATCTGAACCTTGAAAACTTTAAAGTGGTGGGGCTTCACAAATCTTATTCTTCCGACAATCTTGTGACGGATTCTGCTGCCGGCGCCACGGCTTTTTCATGTGGTAAAAAAACTTTTAACGGTGCAATAGGTGTCAGCGCTGATACGCTTTCGTGCAAAACGATTTTGGAAGAAGCCAAAGAAAATGACTACGCCACAGGCATGGTGGTCACTTCCACAATCGTACATGCTACTCCGGCCTCTTTTATTGCACACGTTGACAGCCGCCAGAAATATGAGGAGATAGCAGAATTTTTTCTTTCGGGCAAGGTGGATTTTTTCGTCGGCGGTGGAAAGAAATATTTTGACAGGAGGGCAAAAGACGAGCGAAATTTGATAGAAGAACTTCAAAAAAGCGGCTATGTATGTTCGGATTATTTCCGGGAGGATTTTGAAAACGTAAAAATAAACCCCGACAAAAAATTCGGATTTTTTACCGCCGACGAAGACCCGCTCCCGGCTTCGCAGGGGCGCGATTACCTTCCCGACGCCTCCGGCGCTGCTTTGAAATACCTGAAAGATCAAAATAAAAAAGGCTTCTTTTTGATGATAGAAGGCTCGCAAATAGACTGGAAATGCCACAGCAACGAAGGCAAAGAGGCCGTG
>CALMIT010000850.1 GCA_937864255.1 uncultured Saprospiraceae bacterium | reverse complement strand
CGTCGTCGAAAAGACAGCAGGCTTTAAAAACAAAATGCTCGTATTCTTCCAGGCTCATGCCCGCTTCCTGCGCCGAGGCGAGGGTGGGGTACTGACAAAGATTTCTTTTCAAATCGCGTGTGGCGGTGCGCTCGAAGTACGACTTCAAAACCGGCTTCAGTGCCTCCTGCCGGATTTTTCCATTTTCGGCATTGTTATTTTGGTCTTCGCGCAAATTGAACGGCGCGCGAATCGCCAAAAATGCGTCAAATTCTTCCATCGCCATTTTGTACAAGGGTGAAACGTGCTTCAACTGGTCGCTTTTCGCTTCTTTCAGGAAAATGCGGTTTTGCTCGCGGATGCTCAGGTCTATTTCCACCAAAGCGCCCGCCCGTGTTGCAATCCTGAAAACTTCCCTGACCAGCGGCTCCGCCAGTGTCGTACTGCTGATGTAAAATTTGTCGCCGGCTTTGATTTCCAGGCAATAGTGCACGAGTAGTTGGGCATATTTTTCGAGTACGTTTTCCATGACTACAGTTTTTGAATTTTTTCCCAGACTTTTTCTACAAAAGCAGCCGTCAGTTTTTCGATAAAATAACTACCCGCTGCCGGGTCTGTCACTTTTCCGATGTGGCTTTCGAGTTGTAAAATATGCTGCACGTTGCGTGCTATCCGGCGCGAAAAATTATCGGGCGCGCCCGTCAGCGCGTTTGAGGGCAAAACGGTGATTCGATCCGCGCCAGCCACCGCCGCGCAAAGCGCCATGGCCGTTCCCCGAATCATGTTGGTATTCGCATTTTCGTCGTAAGCTGCGGGCGCAAAATGTACTTCCGTAAAAATCGAAAAATCGGGCACTCGATACGCCTCCAAAACATTTGCCCAAAGAATTTTCAGGGCGCGGATTTTTGCCATTTCGGCAAAATAGCCGACGCCGATAGCTATCGAAAAACGTATCCGCGGCGCTATTGCTTCTGCCGGAAATCCGGCGTCGGTCAGCGCATCCAGCAGCTGGACCGCTTTTTCGAGTATTTGAAAAAGTTCATCGGCGATGTGCTCGTTGCCTTTCCAAAATATTGTCCCGTTTATTGTAAAAAGTTGAAAATGAGGCAGTTCGTCTTTCCATTTTTTAAAAAAGGCGACCGCTTTTTCCGGCGCAGCTGAGTCCGGATCAAAGTGAAAAGCGCCTTTTAATTTTTCCGGATTTAAATTTTGCCCGTCGAGGTAATTTTTAAAATCTGCGACTATCATACCGGATTCACCGGCGAGGTGCAGTTCGATCATTTCCAAATGAACGTCTTCCAGTGCCCCCGTCCAATTTTCATTTTGGACAATCAGCCGCGGCGCATTCACGCCGCCTTCGAGCGCTTCCAGGAGCGTTTTGCGCGCGGCAGCCGTGTCGGTATTTATGGCGATGTCTTCGCCGATTTTCCAGACGGGCGAATAAGCAGGAAAGTCAATCGGCTGGGGCGTTTCATCCATTTCTTCGCGCGTGTAAAAAGGCTCCACGCTGATGCCGTCGCCGAGTTGCCAGAAAAGGCTCTCGTACGATTTGCCTTTCAGTTCTTTTTCAATCTGTGCCAGCCATTGTGCTTTGGTAGCCGGCGCGAAGTCTTCGAATAAATTTTGCACGTGCGAAATATTTTAAACAGACTGTTTTTTGAAATCTTTTTTGCCTCCCGTTTTTTCCAAAAGATAAATTTCACGGATGACGATGTCGTGCGAAAGTGCCTTGCACATATCATAGATCGTGAGTGCGGCTATACTCGCGCCGGTCAGCGCTTCCATTTCCACGCCCGTTTTCGCGGTCAGCGAGGCGGTGCAGCGTATGCTGATTTCCTCGTCGTTTGATTTTTGGATTTCGATTTGGCAATTTTCCAAACCGAGTGGGTGACAGAGCGGGATCAGCTCGCCGGTTTTTTTCGCGCCCATCACTCCGGCGATGATGGCGGTCTGAAATACCGGGCCTTTTTTACTTTGCAACTCGCCGGCTTCTATTTTTTGAATAATTTCTTTTCCTAAAAAAACCACCGCCTGCGCCACCGCCGTCCGCCGGGTGGCCGTTTTTTCACTCACATCCACCATCGCGGGGTTGCCGGCTTTGTCAATATGAGAAAACTCATTCATCACGTATTACTTTTTGCAGACCTTCATTTTTGTAAAATTAGCATTTTGTGGTTTCTTTGCCTGCATTCACAAATGAACAAATATTTTAAAAAATCAGCATCATGAGTTTATCATTTCAACATACGTCGACCGAAAGGTTTTTGAAATATGTCAAAATTGACACACAATCAGACCCGAATTCGCCCACCTGTCCTTCCACCGAAAAGCAAAAAAATCTTGGAAAAATTCTGGTCGAAGAATTGCTTGAGTTGGGTATTTCTGACGCACACCTCGACGAACACGGCTACGTGTACGCCACCATCCCTTCCAATTCGGACAAAAAAGTCCCGGTCATTTGCTACTGCTCGCACATGGACACTTCGCCCGATTGCAGCGGCGAAAATGTGAAGCCGATTATTCATAAAAATTACCAGGGCGCTGACATCGTGCTGCCCGACGACCCGGCGCAGGTAATTCGAAAATCCGAACACCCCGACCTCGCCGAGCAAATCGGCAACGACATCATCACCGCCAGCGGCACTACGCTTTTGGGCGCCGACAATAAATCCGGGCTGGCTGCCATTATGGACGCAGCTGCTTTTTTCGTAAAAAATCCGCAGGTGAAACACGGCACGATTCGGATTCTTTTCACGCCCGACGAGGAAATCGGCCGCGGCGTGGACAAAGCGGATATGAAAAAACTGGGCGCGGACTTCGGCTACACCGTGGACGGCGAAAAAGTCGGCTCGCTCGAGGACGAGACTTTTTCTGCGGATGCCGCCATCGTCACTTTTCACGGCGTGAGCGCGCACCCGGGTTTTGCAAAAGGGAAAATGGAAAACGCCATCAAAATCGCCGGCGACTTTTTAGCGATGTTGCCCAAATACAGACTTTCGCCCGAGACTACCGAAGACCGGCTCGGCTTCGTGCATCCGGTCGGCGTGCAAGGCATCGCGGAGAAAACGACCGTGACGCTGATCG
>CALMIT010000849.1 GCA_937864255.1 uncultured Saprospiraceae bacterium | reverse complement strand
TGCCGATCCGACGAATGAAATACAAATGCTTTCGAAAAGCGGCAATCAGGTTTCCCTATCCAAAAATGGCGGCACATTCACCGACGAAGTGAACGATGCGGATGCCGATCCAGCCAACGAAATTCAACTTTTGTCCCGGGGCGGCGATCAAATTACACTTTCCAAAAATGGCGGCACGGTAAGCGTAAATGACGCAGATGCAAGCCCGACGAATGAATTGCAAACTTTGTCTTTTGATGCGCAAAGCAACACGCTGAGTATTTCGGACGGTAATTTTGTAACTATCCCGACGGGCGGCACAGACGCGGATGCCGATCCGACGAATGAAATACAAATGCTTTCGAAAAGCGGCAATCAGGTTTCCTTATCCAAAAATGGCGGCACCTTCACTGACGAAGTGAATGATGCGGATGCCGATCCAGTCAACGAAATTCAAAATCTCTCCCTTTCGGGAAATATCCTGACAATTTCAGGCGGCAATACCGTTGATTTTTCGCCGATTGCTTCGCCCTGGCAAAAAATAACAGGCGGTATTTTGTACGATGACGGGGTGGCCAATGCGGCTTCCGTACAATTAAGCCAGCAACTGCGCGTCGGCACAAATGCGCCGAGCAGCAGCACCCTGAATAATGCCGGCTTGTACATTGATTATACAAAATTTGACAGCACAACTGTTTTTTTGCAGGGTAATCTGTTGAAACTTACCAACGACAAGCCCTTTTCCCGCGAATCTGTGTTGCGGAGCGATAGTTTGTATTTTTTCAAATCGGGTATCGGTTTACTTTTCAATTCCGAAAGTTCATTTAGTTCTGAACTCTTAAAAATGGAATACGGAACCGCGCAGTCGAAACTGACACCGGGTAGTTTGTTTAGTACCAACGGCACATATAATTCCGAACTCCATCCATGGGCTTTGACGGTAGAAGAAAAACTGAGTCCCTCCGATATTTTTACCCGCTTCAGAATCGAACCCGACAGCCTCACAATGTGGAACAGCGCCAAATGGCAAAATGCAAAACTGGGCACCGGGCCCGACGGCAATTCCGGCGAATTGCGCCTTTTGGACGGGGGCGGTTTGAGGGACATCGTGCGTATTGGCAGCAATCTTCCGCTCATCGGTGGCGGTTATATGCACCTGAGCTATTTTGACACGCCGAAGGTATTTCTTGACGCAGGATTTGGCAACGGAGCGATGTGGCTGAACCGCAATAACGATGCTGTCGGATTTTGCGCTACTTCCGACAATTTTTTCAATGCGGGCGGGTATATGTGTGTGGCGGATAGTTTTTCATTGCCGCAAGTGGAAGTCTGGACTACGCGCGAAGTCAATCCCTTCACGGGCGATACAGAATCGGCCGGACATCTGTATTCCAGTTCGGACCTGCTTGCTCCCCTGGTCAAAAGCATACAAGACGGTAACCGGATAGTCAATCAAATGGCGAGCTGGGGCATGTTTACTTCCGAAGGACTGATTGTGGATAGTGCGCCCCTGCCCAACGACGGTTCTATTGTACTGCTCGATCCGAAAGTGGAAATTGGAAAAGGAATGGTCAATGAAGGTACCGGCGATTTTTATGGTACGAACGGAAGCCCGAACGTGCGCATCGGTGGGCTTTACGACGATAACGACGAGGGTAATCATGGTTTTGTGTGGGTATTTGGCGACAATTTTTCCGCACGGGCGGGTATGGAAGTGGATGCTTTCACCGGTGAAGGCATCATCTGGGGCGATGTCAAAAATTTTAGAATGGACCATCCTGCCGCGAAAAGCAAGGAAATCTGGTATGCCAGCCTGGAAGGTCCCGAAGCAGCCGCTTATGTGCGCGGAAGTGCCACGCTTCACAATGGAGAAGCCTTTGTCCCTTTTCCGGAACATTTTACCTATGTAGCCAATCCGAAAACCATGACGGTCATTTTAACGCCACAATCAGCAGACACTTACGGGCTGGCGGTGATTGAAAAAAAGAGCAATGGTATTCGTGTAAAAGAATTGAAAGGCGGCATCGGCAATTTTGACTTCGACTGGGAAGTAAAATGTGTGCGGGCGGGTTACGAAGATTATCAGGTGGTGAGGGAGAAAAAAGAACTGAACACAGCCGCAAAACCTGCCAGAAAAATTCAAAATACAGAAACTGTTCCGCCTTCTTTTCACCAAGATTTCAAATTGCGCCGCAGCGCCGAATAGCATCAAAACGAGCATATTTCGCCCATTTTCTTATTTTTGAAAATGGTCTTGAAATGCTTTATCGCCTAGTTTTTGAATATTAAAAACATACAGGGTGCGTCAGTTTTATCACGTTTTGCTGCTGATTTTTATCGCGCCGGCTTGTTGGGCGCAGTCAGAAGACGTGTTCAGATTCGCCCGATATACGACTGAAGACGGGCTGCCGTCGAATACAATTTATGCGATGACGCAAGACAAAGCCGGTTATCTTTGGATAGGTACCGATGACGGGCTTTGCCGCTTCGACGGCAGCAGTTTCTTGTATTTTAAAGAAAATCAAGAGGAGCAAAATTCTATTTTTGGGAAAAGATTTACCTGCATTTTTGAAGATCATCTTGGCAATATCTGGGCGGGAACGGAGAGCAAGGGGATAAACCGAATAGATGCTAAATCCGCTCGAATTACCCATTTTGAAAACCTGCCGTCCGATACTTCAAGCCTGAGTTCCAACCAAATTCTAAGCGTTTTTGAAGATTATAAAAACCGGCTGTGGGTATGCACCGGCGCGGGGCTGAGCCGCTATGATCCGGCAAAAAATTCTTTCAAAAGAGTCCTTCCTTTCAAAGATTCTCTCGCGCTGGCGAAGTATCACAATTGGCAGGTGCAATTACAGTTTTCCGGACAGGATTCGCAGCGGCCGGCATTAGTTTGGCTGGTCGCTGCTTACGGACTTTGCCGTTTCAATACGGATAATTTCGAGGCAGAATATTTTTTCCCGTCTGATTTGGAGATTGCCAACCGGTGCAATTTTATGGACGGAGACGGTGTGATTTGGGTCGGCGATTGGGGTACCGGACTTTATCGTTTTGACACCAAAACCGAATCGTACAGCCTTTTTAAATGCGCGGAAGCGGCTTACGATCCGCACGGTTGTCAGAATGTATCCGGCATCTTTGCTTACGATAAAAACCGCTTGTTGCTGGCCGCACCCAACGCCGGACTGGTTTTTTTTGATAAAAACGAATCGCGGTTTCAGCCTGTCGTGTCCTTCCTTTTTTGTGAAAATGCTCCCGAACATCCAGGGATTATTTTCAAAGATAAGAGTAGAAATTTTTGGATTGGCAGCACAAAACAGGGGCTTTTCAGCTTGCAGCCGCATCGCCAATTATTTAAAAAAACAACGCTGCCGGGGCATATCCTCAAAGTACTTCCCGACCCAAAAAAAGAACAGATTTACGCCTGCTCGCAGGAAGGTTTTTTGTATGTATCGGATGAAAAAACAGGCAATACAAGCCGTTTTGAAAACAAAAATCCCGTCGTGAAAAATGAACCCGGACTGACAAATCTCGCCTTTGATCCGAACGGGCGATTGTGGGTACTCGGCACGTATGATCTTTTTACCTGGAATGGAGACAAGCAAACGCTCAAAAAGATAGACTGGGACGTGCTGCGCAGCCGTACGCAGTCTTTTGGTTACAATTGGGATTTTGTTTTTGACGCGCAAAATCAACTTTGGATCAGTGCGCAATCGGGCGGACTGATGCGCCTGGATTTTGCAAAAAAGGATTTTGAAATTTATACCTCCCGGCCCGGCGAGTCCGGCGCTTTAGCGCATGATTTCAGTATCGGGACAATTTTATCCGACCGGCGAGGCAGGCTCTGGGGCGCTAATCAAAACGGCATTTTTTATTTTTCAAAAATTAAAAACCAATTTATCAACTCGCCCACCCCGCCGCTGGCTTCCGGCAGTCAAAAGCCTTTTGTCGGAAAAAGACAACTGGCCGAAGATGCTGAGGGAAATATTTGGGTCACCGCGGGACTCGGGCATTTGGGGCGCGTATCGCCGAACGGCGATTTGAGCAAACCGATTGAACTTTTAAAGCTGGATAAAAATCTTCCCAATATTGCCGTTTTGGCGGCCTTGATAAATAAAAATGGCGACTTGTGGCTCGGCAGCACCGAAGGACTTACCCGCATTCGCCTTCGCACCGGACAGGTGACGCAGTATGGAAAAAGTTACGGAATCGAAACGGTGTACGGACTTGGCGAAGCCGCCGACGGCGAAATTTTTGCGGCCACGCAGGGTGGTTTTTATCGCTTTTATCCTGACAAATTAAATGTCGAAATCAAACCGCCTAAGCCGCTTATCGCGAATTTTAAAGTATTTGATCAACCGTTTACAACAAAATTGGGCAGTATCGCTTCCGAAAAAATTCGCTTGAGTCACCGCCAAAATTTCTTTTCTTTTGAATTTAGCGCACTTGATTTTAGCAGCAACGATGAAAAAGAATTTGCTTACATGCTGGAAGGTTTGGAAGCCGATTGGGTGATGGCGGGCAGCCGTCGCTACGCTGCTTACACCAATTTGTGGGGCGGCGACTATCTTTTCAAAATGCGGGTGCGCAATAAATACGGCGACTGGAGCGAGCCGGTCACTCTGCCTATTTATATCGTGCCGCCCGTGTGGCAGCGCTGGTGGTTTTGGGTCATGGCGGCGCTGCTGGCAACGGCGATTATTTATGTAATTTATCGCTACCGCATCACTCAAATCCGCCGCGAAGCAGCGCTGAAAATGGCTTTTAATAAGCAACTGGCCGAGGTGGAAATGAAAGCGCTCAGGGCGCAAATGAACCCGCACTTCCTTTTTAATTCACTCAATGCCATCAAGTTTTATGTTTTAAAAAAAGACAAAAAAAAGGCGGCCGAGTATCTGACCGATTTTTCGCGGCTTATCCGGCTGGTATTGCATAATTCTTCTCTTCAGTTGATCAGTCTCGAAAAAGAATTGGAAGCGCTGGAACTTTATATGCGCATCGAACAACTCCGCTTCGACGAGCAATTTGATTTTGAAATAAAAATAGCTCCCGATGTGGCGACGGACGCTTTTTTGCTTCCTCCCCTGTTGCTCCAGCCGTACGTGGAAAATGCCATTTGGCACGGTCTCATGCACAAAAAAGACGGTAAAGGGCTGCTCCTCGTGAAAGTAGACAAAATCGAAAATGGCTTTTCCTGTATTATGGAGGACAATGGCATCGGACGCGAAAAAGCCTGGCAGGTAAGAAGCAAATCGGCTTCCGCCCAAAAATCAATGGGCATGAGTATCACACGACACCGCATGGATATTTCCAAAATACTGACCAATACGGACTTCGAGGTGGCTGTCGAGGACCTGGTTGATCCATCGGGGGAGGCGGCAGGTACGCGCGTAGTCATCCGGGCGCGTTTTCGCGAGGCGTTTTGATTTTTAAAAAATAAAGACATGAAAAAAATACGGGCGATAATTATTGACGACGAAAAATTTTGCATCGAAACCCTGCAATGGGAAATCGAGCAACACTGCCCTGAAATCCAGGTCGTAGAAACCTGTCAGAGCGGAGAAGAAGGCATTCGCGCCATCCGGCAGTGGTCGCCCGAAGTCGTTTTTTTAGACATTGAAATGCCTTATATGAACGCTTTCGAAATGCTGCAAGCCTTGGATGTGATTGATTTCGACATCATTTTCACGACGGCCTATGACCAGTTTGCCATCAAGGCCATCAAAATCAGCGCGCTTGATTATTTACTCAAGCCCGTCGGCGGCGCAGAGCTGAGAGCTGCCGTGGATAAACTCCATTCAAAACAGCAAAAAGGCGCTTCTGGCAAAAGTATCAGGATCTTGATGGAGCAATTGCTCGCCAATCAGCTCGAAGTACAAAAAATCGCGCTACCTACCATCGAAGGTTTTGAGCTAGTGCGCCTCGACCAAATCACTTACGTAGCAGCCGACAGTAATTATTCGATATTTCATCTCCTTTCCGGAAAAAAAATCATCATTTCGCGTACGCTCAAACAGGTGGAGACGATGCTCGAAGAGAACGACTATTTTTTTCGCGTACACCAGACTTATATTGTCAACCTGCACCACGTTGAGCGCTACAATAAAGGCATCGGCGGCAGCCTGCAAATGACAGACGACACCCTCATCCCTGTTGCCAAAAGTCGAAAGGAATTTTTGATCCGGCGTTTGCAAGTTTTTTGACCTGCTATTTGGTCTTTTAAAAAAAATTCCCACCTTTGCCAATAATTAACCATTTGGTTAAACTAAAAAGTAAATGCAAAAAGACTTAACGACGGAGCAGAAAATAGTGGAAGCAGCCAAACAAGTGTTCCTTGAAAAAGGAATGGCGGGCGCGCGGATGCAGGATATTGCCGATCGCGCTGGGATCAACAAGGCGCTGCTGCACTACTATTTTCGGAGCAAGGAAAAGCTGTTTGAAATAATTTTTGAGGAAGCAGCGGCGAAGTTCATCCCGCAGCTTAACGAGGTGTTTGACCAGACCGACGATTTGTTTTTGATGATCCGCCATTTTGTGGCTACTTATATCAATACCATTGGCGAAAATCCTTATATACCGGCATTTGTGGCGCATGAAATCAACCAGAACCCCGACCGGATTCTGGAAAAATTTGTCAAAGTGAAAGTCGATCCTTTTCCGCTCGCCCAGTTTTTTAATGCGTATCAAAAAGCCCTGAAGGAGGGGAAAATTCGCCCGATTGCGCCCGATATGCTGATGGTCAATTTGATTTCCATGTCTATTTTTCCTTTTATCGGGCGGCCGATGATCAAGATAATTTTACAAAAAGATGAGGCGGCATTCGCTCAATTTATCGAGCGCCGCAAAATTGAAGTGGCGGAATTTGCCATCAATGCGATCAAAATTTAAAAAATTTTTTACCTAAAATTAACTAAGTGGTTAAATCAAATGGATAAAATTTTAAAATACCCGACTTTCCTTTTTTTATACTTTTTTCCCCTGTGGTTGTCGGCGCAGTCGTTGAGTTTGGAAGAATGCTACGCATTGGCTTACCGCAATTTTCCGCTTGCCGCGCAAAAAGAATTAGCCGCCGCTGTCGGCGCGCAAAAAATGGCAAAAGCCAACCAAAACTGGTGGCCGAAATTTGAGGTTCAAGGTCAGGCAACCTGGCAAAACGAAGTCACGCAAATCAACCTGCCCATCAGCCTGCCCGGCGTGGAAATTCCCGAAATCAGCAAGGACCAATACCGACTGGCCGGCGAACTGAGCCAGACGATTTTTGACGGGGGCAGTACCCGCCGACTCCGCGAAGCTGAATCCTGGAGTGCGCTTTCCGAGCAGCAAAAAGTAGCGGTGGAGCAGTATAAACTGCGCGAGCGCATCAACCAGTTTTATTTTTCTGCGCTGCTGCTCGATAAGCAGGCAGCCTCGCTCGACCTCGTAAAAACTGACCTGCAAAACCGGCTCAAAAAATTAGAAGCGCTTTACCAAAACGGCGTGGCGCAAAGCAAAGACGTGGACGGGCTGAAAGTCGAATTGCTCAAAGTGGAACAACAAAAACAGCAATTGGCGCTTTCGCGGAAAAATGCCCTCGAATCGCTCGCCGAACTTACCGGAACGAGCATCGCCCCCGAAACGCAACTGGTCGCGCCGGCTGCGGAAATGCAGGCGACGGAGCGACCGGAAGTTCAACTTTTTACCATTCAAAAATCGGCGATACTGACGCAGCAGGACTTACTGAAAACGGGTCGGCTGCCTAAACTGAGCGCTTTCGCCCAAGCGGGCGTGGGGCGGCCGGGTTACAATTTTTTGGACAACGATCCGGCATTTTTATTTCAGGCGGGGCTGCGGTTGCGCTGGAATCTGAGCGCATTTTACACCGATAAAAAAGACCGCGAGATTCTTTCGCTTAATCACCAACTCGTTGATAATCAACAAACTGTTTTTCAAAAAAATATTGATTTGCAAGCGCTTCAGTCGAAAAACGAAGCGGAGCGCTACCGCGAAATGTTGCCTGCCGACCGCGAAATACTCGCTTTGCGCGAACGCATCCGCGAGCGCTCGGCGGCTCAGTTGGACAACGGCGTACTCACGGCCAGCGACTACGTGGCGGATTTGAACGCCTGGCAGCAGGCGCGAAGCAACCTGGATTTGCACGAACTGCAGGCGGTTTTGGCCGAAATCAATTTCCGCACAACGACGGGCAAATAATTTTTTCAAAAAGAAAATTTTCAAAAAATGATACCGACTTTTTTTATAAAACAACCTTTTAAAATCCTGCTCCCGGCTGCCTTGCTGATCTTTGGCGCTTGCAAAAACGGCGATCTGGAACACGACGCGGCGGGTACTTTTGAGGCGACCGACGCCATCGTTTCGGCGGAAGTGAGCGGTAAAATTCTGGACTTTGCGGTGAGCGAAGGCGACACGGTGGCGAAAGACAAAATCGTGGCACACATTGACCCGACGGGTTTTCAATTGCAAAAGGAACAGGTCGCGGCATCTATGTCCGCTTTGCGTGAAAAAACGGCCGATCCCGCTCCGCAAATCAGTATTTTGAACCAACAGATCATCGCTCAGAAAAAACAAATCGCGGTGCAGCAAGAGCAGCTCACGGTTTTGCAACGCGAGCAACTGCGTTTTCAAAATTTGGTGAAAGCAGACGCAGCAAACACCAAACAACTCGACGACATCAACGGTCAAATCGCCGTCATCCAAAAACAAATCGCCGCCGCCGACAGCCAAATCAAGGTGCTGGAGCAACAAATCGCGGCGCAAAAACAGACGGCAGCCATTCAAAATCGCGGCATATTGAGTGAGAATGAGCCGCTGGAAAAGCGCCTCGCCCAACTCGACGACCAGTTGCAACGCGCCCAGGTTAAAAATCCGATACCCGGCACCGTGCTGGTCAAGTATGCCGAAGCCGGCGAGGTGGCCGGTGCGGGTAAACCGCTTTATAAAATTGCCGATCTGCGCGAAATCATCCTGCGGGCTTACCTCACCGGTAGCCAGTTGCCCGCCGTCAAATTGGGTCAAAAAGTGCGCGTGTTCGCCGACGACGGTTCGGGCGGTTTTAAAGAATATACCGGCACGATTAGCTGGATTGCCGACAAGGCGGAATTTACTCCAAAAACGATTATGACGAAAGACGAACGCGCTAACCTGGTGTATGCTGTCAAGATCAAAGTGCCCAACGACGGCTCCTTGAAAATCGGCATGTATGGGGAAGTGGGGCTGGGGAGTGAGGAATGACGAATTTTTCGAATGACGAGTGACGAATAATTGAGTGTAGAGTTAAGTTCGTAGTTGGTGGTTCGTAGGGGGAAGAGAGATTGGGTGACGAGTGACGAATTTTTCGAATGAAGATTGACGAATAATTGAGTGTAGAGTTAAGTTCGTAGTTGGTGGGTTCGCAGGGGGAAGAGAGAATGGGTGACAAGAGGCAAGGAGTAAGATAAACCTTCATCATCCCTCATCCACTTTAATACACCTTGTGTTTTTCGTGCAAATCCTCGTGCTCTTTGTGGTTTTATTTTTAAACACAATGACACAAAGGCAGCGCAAGGGACACAAAATGATTTTGCAGAGGGTAGGAAAAAAAATTCATAAACTATTTAAAATGAGGGACAAAAAGTATCCGTGAAATCATGCAAACCGTAGTTGTAAAAAACATATCGAAAACCTACCGCCTCGGGAAGGGCAAGGAGGAAAAGATCGTCCGGGCTTTGGATGACGTGTCGTTTGGAGCGGAGCGGGGCGAGATATTTGGTTTTCTGGGACCGGACGGGGCGGGCAAGACCAGCTTGTTTCGCATTCTCACTACTTTGATTTTGCCGGACAGCGGCAGCGTCACGCTCGAAGGTTTGGACGTGGTGAAAGATTTTAAAAAAATACGCCACCGCGTCGGGTACATGCCCGGCAAATTTGCATTGTATCAAGACCTGACCGTGGAGGAAAATCTCTCGCTTTTCGCCACCATTTTTAATACCGGCATCGAAGCCAATTATCATTTGATAAAGGACATTTACAGCCAGATTGAACCTTTCAAACACAGGCGTGCGGGACAGCTTTCGGGGGGGATGAAACAAAAGCTGGCGCTTAGTTGTGCGCTTATCCACAAGCCGGATGTGTTGATACTCGACGAACCGACGACCGGCGTGGACGCGGTGAGCCGTAAAGAATTTTGGGATATGCTGGGCGAGTTGAAAAAAGGCGGTTTGACCATTCTCGTTTCCACGCCCTACATGGACGAAGCCGCCCGCTGCGACCGCGGTGCACTTATACGAGCCGGTAAATTGATGGCGGTAAATACGCCCGAAGGAATTACCCGGTCAGT
>CALMIT010000848.1 GCA_937864255.1 uncultured Saprospiraceae bacterium | reverse complement strand
TACCCCTGGATTGCCCGTTATTTCCATTTACAACAAAACATAACTCGTCTAGACCTGTACTGTCAGGCAGGCTAATTCCGGTTACGTTATCATCAAACCATCTTACGGTAATTGTACCGTCTGCCGCTTCATTTAATCCAAAATCACCAAGACTCATTCCGATCAGCGTCGAATCAAATCGCACCGTGTCAAAAGTCAAAATAGCCGGATCAAAATGCACTGAGTATTGAAACAAGATAATATCGTCAAAATTAAGTACACGCACCGGTAAGCAAACCGTGCTTCCGCTGGCTGCATTTATTCTTGGCGCCCATTGATAAAAATCGGTAATAGTACCGCCAAAAACAGCAATGGTACCCGCATTATTTATCAAGCCCTCATTCTGCCCGTTAGTGCCTACTCTCGTAATATCAATTCTTGTGGATGCGCCGGTAAAACTCACATCCGTAAAGCCGGTTTTTTTAGCTGTGAAACACAACTGAAATATGGCAGTTCCATTAGCTACTGATACGCCAGGCAGATTATTTGCGTCATTCTCCCAAATAAAGTTCAACAAACCCACAGTATTTGGAGGCGTGGCGAAATTGTCAATAACCAAATAAGAAAGGTTCAAATTAGTTACAGAGTCGAAAGAAACTATCGCCGTATCCCATTCTATGGTAAACTGGGCAGCTTGCATCATGCTGAAATTTTCGACGGTAACATCTATACAAAAATGATCGCCTTCATTCACGTCCACGCTTTCGGAGGTAAATACCACTGGTCCTACACCTGGTCCGCTATTCGGACCTCCGTTCACGTTTACTACGCCGTTGTTAAAAGTGTGTGGTATAATATTCTGGCTTGCATCACCAAACTCTACCACGGTTGGATTTCCTGAAAAAGTGATATTAGTGGTCGGTCCAGAAACAGCAGTAAAGTAAATCTTAAAAAGGACGGAATTAGCAGGTAGCGTTTTACCTACCAAATCTTCCGCTTCCCATTTAAACGTCATTTGCCCACTATTGACTAAATTGGGAGAAGTACCTAAACTACCTCCAATATCAAAATATGCCAATTGGACATTGCCCGATCCCACAGAATCAAACCGAATCACATTCTGATTCCAGTTTATGGAAAACTGCGCGCTGGCAACATTCGTGAAATTATTAACGACAACATCAACTGAGAAGTATTCACCGGGGTTTTTTGAAACGGTATCCGGAGAAATACTAAAGGTAAGGTTTTGTGAAAAGGCGTTACTCATTATGAGTAAAAACCCCGCCGCGAGGGAGGTAAACAACTTTTTCATTATGCTCGGAATTTGGGACGGTTAAAAAAAAATTATTCTACGAAAAACAGTTTTTTTACTTCTTTGAATTCTTCGGTTTTAATTGATAAAAAATAACTGCCGGGGGCAGGAAATTGACCTTTTTGAAAGGTCATTGTATTTTTACCTGCACCAAAAAATTTATTATTTGAAAAAACTGAATTGCCTTTTAAATCATACATGGTTGTAAAAACCTCAGAGGCTTGTTTTAACTCAAACTCTGCCCTGATAAACTCTTTGAACGGATTTGGTGACACGCTCAACTTTGCAGAACTTTCAGCCGGATCATTAATCCCGGAAAGCTTTCCGACAGAAATCATACCAGGCTCTAAAACAAAATCAAGTACCACATCATCCGCATTCACCATTTCAATCACAGTAGGATCGCCGACGAATTCAACCAACGTGTAAGAATGAAGCGCTCCAATCACTTTCATATCCAGTGAAAATAAAGGCGTTCCATTGCGCAAGGTCACTCCGTTTACACCCGAACTGGAAGTTTCGTCGTACCAGTAAAAAGTCATAATACCTTTATCAATATCAGTGAGGCCGAAATTGACATTGTCATCAAGCCCTATGATACCCATGTAAGCTACTTTATCAAATTCAAGAACCGTAGGATCCCACTTAAGCGTAAACTGAACGCCTGTGATACGGATAAATGAATCTGCCAAAACATCAACTCGTGCTATGCTTTGATTTTCATCCAATTCCGAGGAAGGCACCTTTAACAATACAGCTTGTGCTGTCAAGGAATAAGATGACGCGAGAAGAAGCGTCAGGATGAAGCTAATGGTATGGAAAAAATTCTTGTTCATGGTAATTATTTCTAATACAAGTAGCTTGCCAATTTAAGAAGATGTAGAGGGACCTTATTTGATCCCTCTACAAATTGCCGAATTTTTTATTCGATAATTATCATCTTCTTAGTAGCGGTATGAGTAGCTGTTTCAAGCTGGTAGTACATTACTCCTGCCTGAGAAAACTCACCACTATTGACGGACACTTGATTGTATCCTTTATTAAAATCACCTTTAATAACTTTCAATACTTTACCAGATACGTCAGAAATCGTCAGGGTTCCGAAAGATGCCTCAGGCAAATTGAAACCGATTACAGTTGCTCCTTTGAATGGGTTCGGCGTATTTTGATACAAACCGAACTCACTCGTTGCAACTACGCCACTGTTGAACTTAACAGCAACATTCATCAAAGAAGCATCTTTGCCGTAAGCTTCAGCAACGGTGTATTTTGAATCAACACTAAAGAACTGGCTCAAATGACCCGTGGCTTTAGCTTTGAATACCAAAGTAAACACATCTTCTGAAGTCGCTTCGCCATTCCAGCTTGTTGTAACCACGCCTTCATCCAAATGAGTCAAACCAAAGTTTTCTTCTTTGGCAACTCCGCCGATAACATTAACAAGCTCAAGT
>CALMIT010000847.1 GCA_937864255.1 uncultured Saprospiraceae bacterium | reverse complement strand
TCGTGAGAGGCTTTGATCTCGGCGTGGATTTCAAAGGTGGTTATTCATACAATGTTCAGTTTGAAACATCAACAGACGCACAGGCCATCCGCGAAAGTTTGACAAAAACATTCGGCGCCGCCCCGGTAGTGAAAGCCGTTGACACGGAAAATACTTTCAATATCACGACCAGCTACCTGGTAGATAGCCAGGACGAAAATGCCGCAAAACAGGTGACTGAAAAGTTACACGAAGGCATCAACAGCCTGGTGGGTGGTAATCTGAATTTGGAAACATTCTCCGACCCAAGTGGTACGGGCACGCATATTACGAGTTCGAGCAAAGTGGGCGCTATCATCGCCGACGACATCAAGGACAGCTCTTTCCAATCTACTTTCTTTGCCTTGTTGCTGATTTTCGTTTACCTGTTTATCCGATTCAACCGCTGGGAATTCAGCGTGGGTGCGGTAGCTGCGTTGTTCCACGACGTTATTATCACGGTGGGTATGTTCAGTTTGTTTTACGGCATTTTACCTTTCAGTATGGAAATAGACCAGGCTTTCGTGGCGGCTATTTTGACCGTGATTGGTTACTCCGTAAACGACACGGTGATCGTATTTGACCGTATCAGAGAATTTATCAGCACCTATTCGGGCAAGACGAAAGAAGAAATTTTCAATATGGCGATCAATACGACGCTTAGCCGTACTTTGATTACTTCAGGCACTACGCTCGTGGTCATCATTTCACTCTTGATGTTTGGCGGCGGTAGTATCAAAGGTTTCGCCTTCGCGCTGTTTATAGGTATTTTGTTCGGTACTTATTCTTCGGTTTTTGTTGCCTCGTCCATCGTAGTGGATTTGGTAAAAGAAATCAAACCGAAAGAAGTGAAAAAGAAAAAAGCGGAAGGCTCATTTTCCAGAACCAAAGCATAATAATTTCGGCTTTCAAAACAGAAAAAAGCTGTCCGGGAATTTCCGGGCAGCTTTTTTTATTCTTCCAACTCCTCGTCGGGAAGTTCTTCTTTTAAATCGCGGTTAACTGCAATGGAGGCGTTTAATTCAAAACCAATCAGCAGCACCAGCGCATTCAACTGAATCCACAACATCACCACCATAATAGTGCCTATCGGCCCATAAATTCTGTTGTATGCGCCAAAATTGTCAACATAAAAAGAAAATGCGACGGATGAAATAATGGATAAAATAGTAGCCAACGTAGCACCCGGCGAAAAAATGGAAAACTTGCGGTAAGTAGCAGCGCCGTAGCGGTATATAATGGCGATGCTGATGTAAAAAAGGCTCAAAATAGCCACCCACCGGATGATGTATATACCCACCGTACTAAACCCCGCCCCCCGGATGTACTCGGAAAGCCAGCCGATAATTTCGCGTCCGAGAATGATCAGAAAAACAGAAACGATGAGCAAAAAACCGACCTGCAGGGTGAGCAGGATGGCGATGCCGCGTTTTTTGAGCGGGTGTCTTTTTTTGAAAGTTTTCAGGTGTGATTTTTCAAAACTCCGCATCATCGAAAGCATGCCGTTGGATGCAAAAAAAAT
The DNA here is from genome assembly GCA_937864255.1 of uncultured Saprospiraceae bacterium. Lineage (GTDB taxonomy): Bacteria > Bacteroidota > Bacteroidia > Chitinophagales > Saprospiraceae > JAGQWW01. Next base: position 1,776 of record CALMIT010000847.1, on the reverse strand, counting down.
GGCAAGCGCAAAACCGAAGGACAAAAGTCCGGCGCGTTCGGTGGTAGCCAGATCGCTGATGGTATCAAAAAGTAAAGTGCCGACGCCCTTCTCTCCCGGCAGCACCTGGCGGATTTCATTTTGCAAGACATCCAAAAAATTTTGGGTGGTAAAGTTGAAAAAAGACAAAATGTAATCGGCGAAATAAGGCACCAGCGTAAAAATGACGATGATGGAAGGGAAAAGCGCCAGGAAAAAACTAAAAGCTATAGAATTGGCTCTGGTCAACAAGTCAAAGCGCCGCACTTCATTAAATAAAAAAACCAGCACATCGTAAATCGGCACTTTGAAAAAGCCGGGCAAAGAATGCTGCTGCGTCCAATCCAGACTTGCTTTCACGAGGGGCAGATTCCAAAAAAAATCCCTGAAGTTTTTTAAGTCAGACAGTTTCAAAATACGGATGCAGTTTTTCGAGCAAATGCTCCGGCGCAGGCACGCGTTTTTTACTTTTTATGTCCACAAAACAAAGTTTGACTTTGCCTCCGTTTGCCAGCTTGCCGGCTTCATTAAAAATTTCCACCCAAAAAGAAATCTCCCTGTCGGGCAATTCCTTCAAAGTGGTTTTTATCGTCACCAACTCGTCGTAAAAAATCGGGCGCAGGTAGCGAATTTCCATCGCCATCACGGGCATCATCACGCCGAGTTGCTCCTCCATTTCTTTGTACGAAAAACCGAGCGCCCGCATCATTTCTACCCTGCCAATTTCATAATACTGCGCATAATTGCCGTAATATAAATAGCCCATCTGGTCGGTTTCGCCGTAGCGCACTCTTTTCTGACAGTCGTGTGTGTACATACCAAAAACTATTTCCTGAAATTTATTTCGCCCCGTGAAACGACACATTCAGCGGTTCTCTTTCTATCGGGCAGGTCATGCAGTGCGAACCGCCGCGCGCCCGCGATAGTTCATTGGAAGGCAAAGTGATGATGGTGTTTTCCAATGATTTCGGGTCCAGCTTTCCTTTTTTCACTTTATCTAAAAAATCCCGCGCGTGGATGATTGAATAGCCGTAATCGCGAAAAGCGTCTTCGGTTTTCGGATTGCGGTCGTAAGTAAGCGCCACGCCCGGTCTGATGGACACCAAATTGCAACCGTCCGTCCACTGTTCGCGCTCCTGATAGGGCGATTCGCCGTCGCCGCTCAGGATGAATTTCATTTTCGGATTGATCTCGGTTTTTATAAAATCATGTACCGAATGATAAAAAGTGGAACCGCCAAAATACCTGTGCACTTCCACATTTGAACTCAGCCCGTCAATCACAATAGGCTTGAAAGCGGTGATGTGATTATGGTTGATGTGCGTAAAAATGGTATCAATGTGCATGTATGCGCGGTCTTTCGGGATGTTGATTTGCACGACATTTTTCACCACGCCCTTTTCAAAAAGTACGTCTTTCAAAAGTTGAATGGCGTAAGCATTGGTGCGCTCGCTGCAACCGATGAGCAGATAATCCGGCGAAAGCATCATCACGTCGCCGCCTTCCATTGACACCACTTCGCCTTTTTTGGAGGAAGGAAATTTGTCCACATGATTCAGGTTGATGATTCTGCCTTCGTCCCGCAAGCGGCGGAAAATCGGGTGCGCCCAAAAAATAAAACGCGCCAGAAAATTTTCGCGGAAGCGCGCCTCCTTTGCCGCTTTGGTGATGACCACGTGGTCATTCACGGTGACGGCGATGTCGCGGGTAAAAATAAAATTCGGGATCGGGTCAAAATAGATAAAATCGGTCTCTCCA
>CALMIT010000846.1 GCA_937864255.1 uncultured Saprospiraceae bacterium | reverse complement strand
ACTTTCCTTCATTCTCAAAAAATAATTTCCGGTTTTCCGGGCAGATATTTCGAGTCAGAGAAAATTCTATGACGCAGGAAATTTTCAATCAGACAATTACAGATAAAAAAAATTAATATATTTGCAATGTAATCGCGGAAACAAAAAGTGCAAACTCAAAGTTTTCCCGGTTTCGCCCAAAAACTTTGGCGCATTAAAAACAGCAAAAATCACACTATGAAGCTTTTTTTACTGTCATCCTTAGCCATGATTTTGGTTGCGGTGCTGATGTCTGTTATCGGCGCGCATCCTGTCAGCCGCGAGGAACCGGAAGGTGAACACCCGCCAAATGAAAACCTTTCCGACGAATCGTCCGACCTTGCGAAAGGTCACTTGAGACCAGATTCTGTATCCCCTGAACACTCTCTTTAAGGGAGTTCTTCCCGAAAGCCGATCTGTTTTTACAATGATTTTTTCTCGAATTGGGGCTTGCCTGCTTTCAGCCGGGCGAGACCTCCGATGCCGGAGCGTTGAGGGCGTTCCGGCTTTTTTATTTACAAGATTCGCCGCTCACACGATATTCCGTTTCTTTTATTTTTTCAATATTTATACCGAGAGCCAGTTCGATAGCGCCGGTCAAATCTGCCAGGTTTTGTTTTTTCAAATCAAAAGTTGCATTGAGCGTGCAGGAGGACAGAACTGGATTATCCACCTCAAAAGTGACTCCGTAGTAATTTCCGATTTGCAAAAGCGCCGACGACAGGAGCGTATTTCTAAACTCAAGTCGCGCGGTAGCCCAGACCAAATCATTCAAATCATCCACGCCGGATTTTGAAAGTTCTTTTTTCCCGGTATCAAAGACGGCTTTTTCTGCGGCTTCGATGTCGAGGTATTTTGAACTTGTGAGTGGTTGAAACCTGACTTTTCCGCTGCGTACAGTCACCTGGCAGGCGGATTCCGCAGGAAAATCGCGTACGGCAAACGAAGTGCCGAGCACGCTTACCGATGTGCGCTCCGTTTCGATAATAAAGGGTTGCTCCGGACGATGCTCCACATCAAAAAATGCCTCGCCATTCAGGCGTACCTGCCGCGTGTCACTTTTAAAATCAGCCGGGTATTCAAAGCGCGAATTTTCTTTCATGATAACTTTTGAACCGTCCGCGAGCAGCAACTCTTTTTGTTCGCCCGCACGGGTCATTGCGCCCAACATTTGCGGTAAATTTGGCTGCGCCCCCCCCCATATCCCGCCCGCCATTCCGACCAAAATCGCCAGCGAGGCTGCCAGACCAAACCAGGATTTCCGCGCTTTCATGGGTACTATTTTGGCGGACTCTTCCTGGTTTTCGAGCATAAATTTTTCAATTTTTTCCCAGGCAGCTTTTTTGTCGGGTTCAAAATTTTCTTTGTAATCGGAAGCACCTTCCCACACAGACTGAAATTGCGCGGCAAGGGTTTTATGGTCGGCAGATTCTTGCAGCCAGGATTGCAAAAGTTCCTGCTCTCCGGCAGTGAGCGGCTCGCCCCGGAGTTGCTTTCGAATCAGTTGTGTCAAGGTTTTTTCTTCCATGATTTTAAAAAAGAAAGTCCTTTTTAAAAAATTGACAAAAACGCGGCTTCATACCCTAAATTTTTTTATAAAAAAGGTATAAAAAAAATCCACCACAGCCGGTG
>CALMIT010000845.1 GCA_937864255.1 uncultured Saprospiraceae bacterium | reverse complement strand
GGGTTGATAAATGCCAACTTTTCTGCAAAAGTACCGTCCGAATGTAGCTTCGTGGTCAAAATTCCCTGCTTGGGATCATCTGTGGGTTGTACGATTACCGCTCCTGCACCATCGCCAAAAATAACCGTCACGTTCCTGCCGCGTGTGCTGAAATCCAAACCCATCGAGTGCATTTCGGCGCCAATCAGCAGCACATTTTTGTACATTCCTGTTTTCACAAACTGGTCGGCAATAGAAAGACCGTAAACAAAACCCGAGCATTGATTGCGAATATCCAAAGCGCCTATTTCTGTGCCAGTGATGCCCAATTCTCTCTGCACCAAAACGCCGCAGCCGGGAAAATAATAATCGGGGCTAAGCGTGGCAAAAATGATAAAATCCACTTCCTCTTTCGAGATGCCGGCACGCTGAATAGCAATCTCCGCAGCGCGCGCGCCCATCGTTGTCGTGGTTTCTTTATGTTTCACGCCGTAACGCCGCTCCCTGATGCCGGTACGCTCCTGAATCCATTCGTCTGTGGTGTCCATCATTTCTGACAGGTCCTGATTGGTCACTATTCCATCGGGCACGTAATATCCAATGCCGCCTATTTTTGATCGTTTCATCTCCTTCGTTTTTATGGTTTAAAGCATTTTGAAATGCGCATTTGCAATGATACGGTTTTCAAACCGGATTACGGTTTTGAGCATTTGATAAAATTCAGCCGGCAGCCCAGGAGAGCAATTTTTCAAAAACGGCATTGCTTTTCATCAATTCGGGGGAGCCGATGAGTACCAAATGTCTTCGTGCGCGCGTCAGTGCGACATTCAGTTTTCTGTCCGTACCGTCCGCCATGAGGCTTGTCATGTTTGCGATTTGCGCGTCCGTATTTGTACAAAATGATATAATGACTATGTCCCGCGCGCCGCCCTGATACCTTTCCACCGTATCCACGGTAAATAAATCAGGATCAATTCCTTCGGCGGTCAATTGGTCTGTAATTAATGCGATTTGCGCCCGATAGGGCGTGATCACGCCGATGGAAGCATTTTGTCCGTTGATTTTCAAAATTTTTTGAAACGCTTTTATCGTCTCAACCACCATCCGTGCCTCATGAAGATTTGTTTTTTGAAAACCATTTTCCAAATCAGGTTCGGTTGGCAAAAAAACTACCCTGTTTTTCAAAATTTTCGTTTCAAGATCGGTGGGCCGTTCCGGCCATGTATATTCCAAAATTCCAGATTGTATTTGCGAAGTGTCAAATTCGGGCGGCAGTATTTGCAAAAAACCTCCATAAAAATGTTCATTCGAAAACTGCATGATTTCGTGGTGCATACGCCCCT
>CALMIT010000844.1 GCA_937864255.1 uncultured Saprospiraceae bacterium | reverse complement strand
GCCCCGCCCTCCGGGCTTTTTAGAAAAGCATACATTTGATATGCGTCGTCGTCCGCGTATTTCAGGTTTGGCATAGCTGTATAACGCCCCACGCCCACTACCACTGCCCAGATTTTTACCTCTACGTCGTTGTCGGTTTCCACTTTGGGCGTTACAACAGGTTTTTCCTGATATTTTGTTTCGCGAATCGTTTTGCCGTAACTCCATACGCCCCCATAGACTCTGCCGTTTGCAAAATACATTGTGCCTTCTCCGTGCGGCGCATGTCTGCCCCAGCCGCCTACATATTTATCGCCGTCGGCATAGTAAACTGTTCCTCTGCCTTCCGGCAAACCGTCTTTAAATTCACCGATATATTTTGAACCGTCTGAGTAAATAAAACTACCCAGTCCGCTTGCACAATATAACTCATTACAATCTCTCAAACTGGCTTCCGAAGCCGAATAGTGGACGGCCATTTCTGTTTTTTCATCTTCTAATTCTCCGTTTAGCCAGTTGCCGGATTGTACCTCGCCGTCTGCCCAATAAATCGTGCCTTTTCCGTTCTTTTCATTGTTTTTCCAGACGCCCACGTACTTTGCGCCGTCGGTATAAAACATACTCCCCTGTCCGTCGAATTTTCCCGACAAAAAATTTCCTTCGTAACGCTCGCCGGTTTTGAAAAAATACTTGCCAAAACCATTGGGTGCGTCACTTTTCCAATTGCCGGTATAGCGGTCGCCGTTGTGAAAATTCATCGTTCCGATTCCGTGAAATTTGTTTTGCCGAAACGCGCCGGCGTATTCGTCGCCGTTTTTAAACGACAATTTTCCGTCGCCGTCGCGGTAATGATTTTTCCATTCGCCGACATAAACGTCGCCCGTGGAAAACCGAAGCGTTCCGTGTCCGTGGATCATTCCGTTTTTAAACTGACCGGAATATCTGGCGCCACTGGGATAAAGATAAATCCCCGTACCGTCCCAACAATTGCCGTCAAGGCAACCTGCAAAAAGAAAATTTGGAAGGCAAAAAAAGGAAATTGCCACTGCCAGGCTTTTGTAAACGCTCATGTTGTTTCTGTTTTTGATATTCGACCATCGGAGTATTTAACAAAAGGTAGCGGCTTGCGGCATAGGCTGAAAGGGTAATGAGATGATAATTTCTTTTTTCAAAAAAATGAAAACGAACGAGGGTTTAACTGCCTTTTAAAAATACTTATTGCGCCGAAATTTTTTATTTGTAAAATTTTATTCCGGCGGAAAAAGGAAAGTAAAAATTACTCGTAACGGAGCGCTTCTATCGGATCTTGTCGTGATGCTTTTAGTGCGGGATATAAACCTGAAACAAGCCCCACCAGAGAACAAGTGATAACTGCTGCCGTGATCCAGCCCCAGGGTATCAAAAAACTACCGCCCATGAGCAGCGTTACGATGTTGCCGATCAGGATGCCGAGTATGATACCGACCAATCCGCCTGCCAGAGAAATGATGACAGCTTCGCCCAAAAATTGGGTCAAAATACTGCGGCGGGGGGCGCCCAGGGCTTTGCAAATGCCAATCTCGCGGGTGCGCTCAGTCACGCTGACCAGCATAATGTTCATCAAACCAATCGCCGCGCCGAGCAGGGTAATCAGCCCGATAGCAACGGCGCCCATTCTAAATTTTGCTGTATTTTCTTTGATGCTGGCAATGAGACTGTCGCTTTTCGAAATCTCAAAGTCATTGTCCTGACTTGATTTGAGGCGTCTTACGTTGCGCATCAGCCCGGTAGCATACGAGACGGCTTCGTCCACTTCGGCTGAATTATTGACGCCCACCGTCAGTTGGAAATTTGTGTTGGAAGTGCCATAAAAACGTTTTCCGGTAAAAAGCGGGATGATTACCCGCCGGTCGTCGTTTTGATTCATGCTGGAGCCGCGCGATTTTAAAACGCCGACGATTTTGTATTTCGAATTGCCGATGGAAATGATTTGGTTAAGCGCTTTTTCGGTTTTCCCGTTGAAAAGTTTGTCCACAATATCTTTTCCAATAATTGCTTTATTGGAACCGCCGGTGGCTTCTATGGTTGAAAAATTTCGCCCTTCTTCCAGTTCGTATCCTTTCAGGTCCAAATAGCTTTCATCCACAGTTTCGACCGTCACGTTCGGGTTGGTTTCCTCCTTTCCGGCTTGTACCGCTGCGCTGCCCGTGCACCACATTGACACCGATATTTTTCCGGGGTAATCAAACCTTTCTTTGAATTCAAGCG
>CALMIT010000843.1 GCA_937864255.1 uncultured Saprospiraceae bacterium | reverse complement strand
AAAACCGGAAGAAACGGCGGCGGCGATTACACCTGACGGCTGGCTAAAAACGGGCGATGTTGGGCGTTTTGTGGAAAAGAAATTTCTGGAAATCACCGACCGCAAAAAAGATATTTTTAAAACTTCGGACGGAAAATACGTCTCGCCTCAGCGCCTCGAAACCCAGTTGAAATCGTCGCCGTTTATAGAACAATGTCTCGTCACCGGCTACCGGCGGCCATTTGTGGCGGCGCTGTTGGCGCCTAATTTTACCGTTTTGCGGCAATGGTGCGAAGTCAATAAAGTGCACTGGACTTCGCCGCAATTCATGGTGATAAATCCGAAAGTGGAAAAGAAGATGCAGGCTGAAATTGACAGGTTGAACGAGGGACTGAGTAACCACGAGAGGATCAGAAAATTTACGCTGCTGCATGAAAGCTGGTCTGCCGAATCGGGCGAACTTTCTTCCACTTTGAAAAATCGCCGCCCGGTTTTGGAGGAGCGTTTTCGGGAGGAAATTGAAAAAATGTATAAATGAGTGACGAAGGCAGAATAACGAATGACGAATTTTGAATGACGAGTGACGAGTGCCGTTTTTTAAAATCATAAACTTCGCGTACTCTGTGACTTCGCGAGTGAATTATCTCTCGCAGAGGCGCGGAGGGCGCAGATTCCACTAAATATTTTTGAAAGATGAAAATAGATATTCGCCTGCAAAAGGAAGCGCTGGACGCGCAGACAGCGATTGATTTCGTGAGCATGCCGGAGGTGGGCGGGCTGGTCGTTTTTGTCGGCACGGTGAGAAATCAAACCAAGGGCAAGCCGGTGCGGCATCTTTTTTTTGAAGCCTACGAACCGATGGCGATTTCCGAAATGCGCAAAATTGCGGAAAGTGCACTGGCGAAATTTCCGGTTTTAAAAATCGCGATTCACCACCGCACAGGCCAACTCGAAATCGGCGAGATTCCAGTAGTCATCGCCGTGAGCGCCGCCCACCGCGCCGCAGCTTTTGAAGCCTGCCAGTTTGCCATTGATACGCTGAAAGAAACCGTTCCGATTTGGAAAAAAGAATATTTTGACGACGGCGAAGTTTGGGTCGCTGCCCACCCTTAAATTATCCCGCGTAATAAGCCAGGCAATCCTGACAAAGGCATTTTCCGCCAAACTGGTGGCGCAAATTGTCAAGCGTGGCGGGATGTATGACCGACGCATTTTTACACCAGCATTCTTCGTCGCCGTAGCAGATAAATGGCTTTTTGCAACGCCCGCAGGAAGACACAAAATTCTCTTCGTCCTCCACCGAGGAACTTTCCACCAGCCCTTCGAGAGGCGGGTTGAGTTTGGGGATGCGCACCTGCACCGCCTGCATTTTTGAAAATTGGTGTTTCAATCCGGTGATGATGCGCTGATTGACCTGCTCCAAAAGCTGGGAAGGATGCCGCATTTCAGCTTCCACAATTAGGTACACGGTTTCATAATTTATCGTGTCTTTGAGGTCGTCGGTAGTCGCAGCTTTTTTGGTAGCGGCAGTGATGTACACATCCACCAGGTAGTTGCTGCCTATGATGCGCTCCTCTTCGTAGTAGCCGTGATAGGCATAAAATTGCATCCCTTCCAAAGCGATTGTCGCCATATATTTTAATTTGAAGATACCAGATTTAGAGATTTCAGATGCCAGACTTTTTAGTCTGAAATATAGCGTCTCTTAATCTGGTATCTGACAGTCTGGCATCTCTTACCCTTTCGCGGTGCCGGCTTTGTCCACACGAATTCTGTTGGAACGGTTAGCCACTTCCCAGGCAGTGTGGAAAATCAGCTTGCCGATTTTTTCCATTTTTTCAAAATTGATTTTATCAATCGTGTCCGTTGGCCGGTGGTAATCATCGTGTGTGCCGTTGAAATAAAAAATAGCCGGTATGCCTTTTTCAGCAAAATTATAATGGTCGCTGCGATAATAATAGCGATTCGGATCGCTTTCTGCATTGTAAGTATAATCCAGCGTGAGTTGCGTGTATTCCTCGTTCATGCGCTCATTGATGGCGTGTAG
>CALMIT010000842.1 GCA_937864255.1 uncultured Saprospiraceae bacterium | reverse complement strand
AACGAAAATCCAGTCCGGCGTGCACCAGCAGGTAGTTTTCAAATTCAAAATAGCGCGGCAGATTTTGCATCCAGTCGCGGTATTTTTGAGGAATTTCTGCGGGCGATTTTGCGCCGAAACTTTGCAGGGTTTCCCGCCCGCCGTTGCGCAGCCACATATCGCGCATTTCCGGATCATATGCCGATTGCAGCAACATTTCTTCGTGGTTGCCCATCAGGCATTTTACCGAAAAACCGTCCGATTGCAGTTGAAAAATAAAATCCAAAACGCCCCGGCTGTCCGGCCCGCGATCCACATAATCGCCCAAAAGAAACAATTCGTCTTTTTTTGAAAAGCGGATTTTTTGCAACAACTTTTCAAAAGTTATCTTGCAGCCGTGAATGTCAGAAATAGCGTAGGCGGACAAAACGTTAAAGGTTTTTTGAATCGAAATTCAAGGGTAATTTAGCCAAAAATAGACGGATGAAAGTTTTAAAACATAAATATACTTGCTTGTTCATTTTAATGTTTATCGGCTTGGGCCTCGGCGCGCAAACCAATATCAGTGGGGTGTGGCAGGGCGAAATCAGCCTTGATTACCTACCCAAAAGTCCCTGGTTCAAATTTGAACTGACTTTGAAAATGAACGGCAAGACAATCAGCGGCATTTCGCATGTGTGGGCTTTCGACAACCACGCACTGATGGAACTGGAAGGCGAGCACGTGAAAGGCAACATTTACCGCCTGAAAGAAATCCGCCTGAAAGACTTCACCACCGCCACCGGCTGGGAGTGGTGCCTCAAAACCATGTACCTCGAATATTCGACCGAAAACGGCTACCCTACTCTCTCCGGCATCTGGGAGGGCTACACTTCTTTTTCGGAATGCAAACCGGGAAAACTGAGAGTGCAGAAGAAACCGCGGGCCTAAAGTTTTATGGAAAATCTTCGACCGTTCTACAAATTAGCGTGAATTTGTAAAGTCAATTTTATAAATTAGCGTGAATTTGTAGAATGGATATGAAAAACGACAGATACATTCGGCGCAGTTTGGAAAAGGTTGTTTTGGAAAAATTACAAAACGACAATAAAATCATCATTTTATACGGCGCCAGACAAGTAGGAAAAACCACGCTGATTCGCCATATACTTCCTTCACTTTCTTTGAAAAGTCTGGCGATTGACGCTGATTTGCCACAATATAAGATGGTTTTCAGCGGGGGCGAACTCAGTCAAATCAAAAGATTGGTAGCAGGCTATGACCTTTTGTTTATTGACGAAGCCCAAAAAATCCCGGATATAGGTTTGAGCCTGAAAATCATTCATGACCACATTCCCGAATTGAAAGTGATCGTGAGCGGCTCATCTTCTTTTGAACTTGCCAATCGCCTCAGTGAGCCGCTTACAGGGAGAGCCTGGACTTATACGCTTTTTCCCATTTCCTTATCGGAGTTGGCCGGCGCTCATAATAGTTTTGAACTGGATTCCAAAATCCCGGAATTATTACAGTTTGGCAGTTATCCTGATATTTTTTCGATACCTAACGAATTGGAAAAAACAGAGTATCTGAAAAATGTTTCAAATGCTTATTTGTACCGCGATATTTTGGAATTTGGCGGTATAAAAAATGCAGACAAAATCAGAGATTTATTGCGCCTGCTGGCTTTTCAAACAGGGTCGTTAGTGTCTTTTAATGAACTGGGGAACAGCCTGCAACTCAGCACTCAAACCGTCCAGAGCTATGTGGATTTGTTGCAAAAATCTTTTGTGATTTTCCCGCTCAGAGGTTTCAGCCGAAACCTGAGAAAAGAAGTGATTAAAAATCAGAAGTTCTATTTTTTTGACCTGGGCATTCGAAATGCTATCCTGGATAATTTTAATCCACCTGATCAGCGCGCAGATATTGGCGCTATTTGGGAGAATTTTTTAATTCTCGAAAGATGGAAAACGCTGCACTACAATCGAAAATACCCAAATAAATATTTCTGGCGAACCTACACCGGAGCCGAACTGGATTACGTGGAGGAGTCGGGAGGAAAGTTGTTCGGATATGAATTTAAGTGGGGTAAAAAAACTGCTAAAGCACCCGCTACCTGGCTGGAAACATACCAGGAAGCATCTTTCCAAAATATAAATAGTGAGAATTATCAGGATTTTATTTTGAGCGATATTTAATCACCCCCTCACGCACCCAAGGCCAACT
>CALMIT010000841.1 GCA_937864255.1 uncultured Saprospiraceae bacterium | reverse complement strand
ACTTTCATTTTTAAAATTTTAATACGCCTCAAAAAGGCGCATTTAGCAGTCACCTAAATTTTATGAGCCTGATAAAAAAAGGAAACCCGCTGTACAGTATTGCGCATTTCAAATGTCCGCGCTGCCACGAGGGCGATTTGTTTGAGACCAGTACTTTTTCATTTCAGAAGCCTTTTGAAATGCCGCAGCAGTGCAGCCACTGTCGGCAAAGCTACTGGCCGGAGCCAGGCTTCTATTATGGCGCGATGTTTTTGAGCTACATTTTCACCGGATTTTTTTGCCTGGGTTTTGTGGCGATAGTGCATTGGGTGCTGGGCTTGAGTCTGTTTGCGTCGTTTGGTTTGTTGCTGTTTGTGCTGGCGATTTTGTTTGTGTTTTTCTTCCGCTTCGCGCGGGTCATCTGGATCCACATCAACGTGCGCTACGACCCGTCCAAATCAAAATCCGCCTGATCCCGTTTTTTGAAAAAACCTTTTTTATTTTTGTCGGCATCTTTGAAAAAACGACGGAGAAGTGCCGGAGTGGTCGATCGGGCCGCACTCGAAATGCGGTGTACTCGCAAGGGTACCGGGGGTTCGAATCCCTCCTTCTCCGCAATTTTTTTGTATGAAAATAAAAACATCCGAAGCCGCCCGGCTCTGGACAAACTAACTAAAACATGGCCGGTACTTACACCCAAATTTATATCCAGGTAGTTTTTGCTGTGAAAGGCAGGCAGAATTTGCTGCATAAGCCCTGGCGCGAGCAGGTTTTCAAATACATTTCGGGCATTATCAAAGAAAAAGGACACAAGCCGATTATCGTCAACGGTGTTGCGGATCACGTACATTGTTTTATCGGTTTGAAGCCCGCCATGTCTATTTCCGACCTGGTGCGCGATATTAAAAACAATTCTTCCAAATTTATCAACCAGCAAAACTGGTTGTCTTGCAAGTTTCAATGGCAGGGAGGCTACGGTGCGTTTTCTTATTCACATACGCATGTCGGGCGGGTGTACCAATATATTTTGAATCAGGAGGCACACCACCGGCGTAAAACCTTTCGGGAGGAGTATCTGGAGTTTTTGGAAAAGTTTGAGGTGCCTTTTGACCGGAAGTATTTGTTTGAATGGCTGGATTAAAAATGTCACCCCTTCGGGGTTGTTATGGATTATCCATTTGGGGTTATAGCTATTTCATCCCTTCGGGATTTTTTTGATGTTTTACATTTCAAAATCGGAATAGCCCGTGCGATTATGTTTGCACCGCCAGCCATCTAATCCCGAAGGGATGAAAGCATTATAACCTTCTACCTCCGACTCGGATGCCACAAGATGAAACCCCGAAGGGGTGACATTTTTAAAAACATGAGCGCTGCACCTACTCCGGCTCGAATCCCAGAATGATATTAAAGTTGCCGTAATCTGCAAAGGTTCTGGCATTCGGTTTGTCGAAGCCGATACCGTAATCAAAACCGAGCATACCGAACATGGGCAGGAAGACCCGCAAACCCATTCCCACCGACCGTTTCAAATCAAAAGGATTGAAGTCGCGGAAACTCTGCCAGGCATTAGCGCCCTCCGCAAAAGCGAGTACATAAATCGTCGAACTCGGATTGAGTGAGATCGGATAGCGCAATTCCACATTAAACTTGTCGTAAATCGGCGTGGGTACTGCCTGGTTGCTGATATTTGCTATGATGTTGGCGGGCAGGTCCGTCACCTCGTAGCCGCGCATGGAAATAATCTCCGTGCCCACATTCAGACCGATGGATTGATTATTCAGCCCGTCGCCGCCCAACTGAAAACGCTCGAAAGGCGAAATACCGACTTCGCGGTTATAAGCGCCTATCATCCCGATTTTTGCGCCGATTTTCAATACCAGTTTATCTACGATGGTATTGTACCATTCGGCGTTCAACTTCCATTTGTGGTATTCCAAAAATTTGTATCGCTGGTCAACGGGTTTGATAGAATAATCTTCGTGGTGGAAAAGGGGGTGGGGTAGGGGGGGTGGCGCAGACAAAGAAACCGGCGAGCCGCTGCGCGGGAAGAGCGGATCGCTGATAGAGCTGCGCGTGATAGTCTGATTCACGCTGAAATTAAAAAACTGACCTTCGCGCACAATATCGCCGTCGTCGGTAATAAAGAGCGCCTGCACCCAGTTATCCAGGTTGATGCGCTGCAAATTCAGCGCTGTGGATGAGACGAAGTTATCATCCGGCCATTTCAACCTCGTACCCAAAGAAAGCGTCAAACCTGCAATACTCAAAGCGCCGTAGTTGTCGCTGCTGGCTTGTATGCCGTTGGTCAAAAGCGTATAAAAGCCAGCTATGGTAAAGGCGTTGGGCTTTTTGCCGCCGAGCCAGGGTTCTGTAAATGAAAAATTGTAGGATTGGAAAAAGCGACCATTGGTTTGCGCACGCACCGAAAACCGCTGCCCGTCGCCCTGCGGCAGCGGACTCCATGTGGACGGGTCGCTGATATTGCGCAAAGAAAAATTATTAAATGCTACGCCCAAAGTGCCAATCACGCCACGGCCGATACCGCCCCAGCCTGCTGACAATTCCAACTGGTCGGAAGGTTTTTCTTCGACTGTGTATTCGATGTCCACCGTTCCGCGCTGCGGATTTACGGGCGTGTTGATACCAAGATTTTCAGGGTTGAAATAGCCGAGGTTTACAATTTCACGCTGCGATCGGATGATGTCTGAGCGGCTGAATTTTTCACCCGGAATGGTGCGCAATTCGCGACGGATTACGTGTTCGTGGGTGCGGTCGTTGCCGTTGATCACCACGCGATCAATAGTCGCCTGCGGACCTTCAAAAATTCTTATTTCCAAATCCAAAGAATCGCCGGCGATAGCAACTTCGGTCGGATCTACCTGGAAAAACAGATAGCCGTCGTCCATGTACAACGTGCTGATGTCGCGACCGTCCTGGCTGAAACGCAGGCGGGTTTCGAGCATTTCCTGATTATACACGTCGCCTTTTTTAATGCCGAGTACATTCGCAAGCGTCGTTTCGTCATACACGGAATTTCCTTTCCAGGTGATATTTCTGAAATAATAGCGATTGCCCTCGTTCACAGTCATATTGATGCGAAGGTCGCCGTTTTTGCCCCTCCAGATACTGTCGCTCACGATGGCGGCGTCTCTGAATCCCACTTTGTTGTAATACTGAACTATCTTCTTTTTATCGGCTTCGTATTCGCTGCGCACCAGTTTCGAAGTGGCGAAAAGTTTCCATTTGCGTTTCGTGTTTTCCATTTGCTTGCGCAATTTGGAATCTTTAATATTCTCGTTTCCGGTGAAAGTGATACTTTGAATTTTTATCCTGTCGCCCGGATCAGCTTCAAAAACGAGGCGTATGGAATTCACTATTTTTTCATCCGGTATTTCCTCCACTTTCACTTTTATGTCCAGATAGCCTTTTTCGCGGTAAAATTTTTCAATGGCTGCGCGGGCATTGGTTTTGATATTTTCGGTCACAATACCGCCTTTCACGAGGTACCTGTTGATTTGCTCATTCAGGTCGTCGTGGTAAGATTTTTTAATATTTTTAAAAGAATGAAAAGACAGGCGGGGGCGCTCTTTTACGTGAACTTCCAAAAACACCACGTCGCCGATGGTTTTTTCTTTTAAAATCTGAACATCCTCAAAAAGGCTGAGCTTCCAAAGTGCTTTCAGCGCGCGCTGGGTTTCCGGACCGGGTATTCTTATTTTGTCGCCTACCCTAAAACCCGCGATAGAAATCAGCGCGTTGGCATCGCTGTATTCGGCGCCCGTCACGGTGATTCCGCCGATTTCAAATTCTTTCGGCTCGGAGTAATCAAATATAGCCGGCGTATCGTCGCCGGTTTGGGCATACCCTGGGCAAAAAGTCAAAATACTAAAAAAGAGGAGTGCAATTTTTTGCAATTTTCTCATCATGGCTATTTTTTTCATCGTTCCACTATCCACGCAAAACGTATTTATTTTCATTGTTCAAGAGAGTCCTAAAAATGTACTTGCGTTGTATTTTATTTCACCAATTGTTCGCTGGTTTTTCCAAATCTTCTTTCCCGTTGCTGGTAATTTAAAATGGCTTCATAAAAATTTTCTTTTCCGAAATCCGGCCAAAAAACCGGTGTAAAGTAAAATTCAGCATAAGCCAATTGCCACAGCAAAAAATTGCTCAGTCGCGTTTCGCCGCTGGTGCGAATCAACAATTCCGGATCGGGTATATTTACAGTGCTCAAAGCGGAGGCAAACAATTGTTCGTCAATATCTTCCACTTCTATGCTGCCGTTTTTCACCTGTCCGGCAAGATTTTTTGCAGCTTCCACCAATTCCCACTTTGCGCTGTAATTGAGCGCCAGCACCAGGGTCATCCTTTTGTTGCCGCTGGTTTTTTCAATTCCGTCCAGCAAAGCCTGCCGCGTTTTGGGCGGTAATTTGGAAATATCGCCGATGGCTTTGAGGCGAATATTGTTTTTATTTAGCGTCTGAATTTCTTTGTAGAGCGTTTGTACGAGCAAAAGCATCAGGGCTTCCACTTCTTTTTGCGGGCGATTCCAGTTTTCGGTCGAAAAGGCGTACAGCGTGAGGTATTCGATACCGAGTTCGGCCGCAGCTTCCGTTATCTCGCGCACGGCACGGACGCCGTTGCGGTGTCCGAAAACGCGCGGACGGTTGTGTTGCTTAGCCCAACGCCCGTTTCCGTCCATTATCACGGCGACGTGTCTGGGCAATTTTTCGAGATGAATTCTGGATTTTAAATCACTCATCAAAACAGCAGCAAAACAAGGGTTTGAAAAAAATCGCCCAAAGTTAAGAAAAGTGCTGATTTAGGCGGGATAGCCTTCAAAATTAACCACTGTACTTTTGAAGGCTGCAACCTGTTTAATATGCTCTGGCAAACAAAACCCTTTGCCGGGAAGGCTTGCCGAAGAAAACGCATTTGCCATCTTCCTGCGGATTGCCGACCGGAATACAGCGA
This sequence comes from uncultured Saprospiraceae bacterium, assembly GCA_937864255.1. GTDB lineage: Bacteria > Bacteroidota > Bacteroidia > Chitinophagales > Saprospiraceae > JAGQWW01. Next base: position 921 of record CALMIT010000841.1, on the reverse strand, counting down.
ATGGTCGCTTTTGTCAGTTCTTTGATTTTCAGTTCCGTTTCGGTAGTGCCGTCCCAATGCGCCTTTACGAAGCCGCCTTTTTCGTCCAGCACTTTTTGAAAATCATCAAAATTGTCAACCGAAGTGGTCAGTTGATTTCTAAAATCGGCCGCCTTTTTAAACAGGTTCTCCTGGATTTCTTCCAATAATTTTTCAATGTAATTTTCAATGCCTTCAATAGGCTGAAAAGTCTTTTCCTTCGTATCGCGTCGGGCTACTTCTACCTGCCCGTTTTCCAAATCACGCATACCCAGCCCCAGGCGCACCGGCACGCCGAGCATTTCGTATTCCGCAAATTTGAAGCCCGGACGATTTTTATCGTCTGTGTCGTATTTTACGCTGATGCCTTTGGCTTCGAGCGCTTTTTTTATTTTTTGGCCGGCTTCATCCAGTTCTGCTCTCGGTTTCGGTATCGGCACGATAACCACCTGGATGGGCGCGAGTTTAGGCGGCAACACCAGTCCGTCGTCGTCCGAATGCGTCATGATTAGACCGCCCATCAGGCGCGTGGATACTCCCCAGGAAGTTGCCCACACGTACTCCTGTTCGTTATTTTCATTAAGAAATTTTACGTCAAAAGCTTTCGCAAAATTTTGTCCCAAAAAGTGTGAAGTACCCGATTGCAAAGCCTTGCCATCCTGCATCAGCGCCTCGATGGTGTAAGTGTCTTCAGCGCCGGCGAAACGCTCGTTGACTGTTTTGACTCCTTTGATGACCGGCATAGCCATCCATTCTTCGGCAAATTTGGCATATACATCCAGCATTTGAAGCGTTTCTGCCACCGCTTCTTCTTTTGTGGCGTGGGGGGGGTGCCCCTCCTGCCACAAAAATTCGGGCGGGCGCAAAAACAAACGTGGACCCATTTCCCAGCCCACCACCGTG
>CALMIT010000840.1 GCA_937864255.1 uncultured Saprospiraceae bacterium | reverse complement strand
TGAATGCGGGTTCTGCCAAACCGGTTTTTCAAACGGAGTTTTCTCTGAATGGCACATCGTCCGGGCAGGAAGTTTATATAAAAAATACGGGCAAGGTTACACTTTTTGCTCGCCTCGTCACCACCGGTCAACCGGTGGCGGGTGCAGAAAATTCGGAAGCCAGCAAAATTCAGATTGCCGTAAATTATAAAAGTATGGATGGAAAACCTGTTGACCCGGCGCGCATGGCGCAGGGTACGGATTTTGTCGCGGAGGTTACCGTGACCAATCCGGGATTACTCACAGGCAGCCTGAAAGAACTGGCTTTGTCACAAATTTTTCCCTCCGGCTGGGAAGTCATTAATACCCGTCTTGACGGCATGGAGCGTTTTAATAATTCGAGCCGCCCAAAATATGCGGACATACGCGATGACCGGGTTTATACTTTTTTTGATCTAAATTCGGGCACTTCACAGACTTATCATGTCTTGCTCAACGCAGCTTATCAGGGCAGGTTTTATCTTCCGGCGGTGGTTTGCGAGGCGATGTATGATAATTCCGTGTACGCCCGGCAGGCTGGAAAATGGGTGGAAGTGACAACTTCCACAGAATTGTAAGCCGGATAAAAGCGCTGTGAATTTTAGAAAGCAGCGCTTTTATTTTATTGATTTTGAATATTTTACAATAAAAAAGACCTTTAGGCACATTTTTAAAATCAAAAAAAGATGGTGATGAGAAAAATGTCGGTTTTCATTGTGGCATTCATATTTCAAATATCCGCCACTTTCGGTCAGGTACATCCCACATCCAATTTGCTTCTTTTTGAAATGCAGCAAGTTTCCGACACGCTTTTCCGGTTTTTAAATCCGAAATTTCTCACGGCGGCCAACAAAGCCGGTTACAACAACCAACCTTACTTTTTTTCAGGTGATGAACTGTATTACACTGCCCAAAATCTGAAAGATACTTCCCAGACAGACATCATGGCGCTAAACCTGAAAACCTCTGCGCGCTACCGAGTCACTGCTACTGCGGAGTCAGAATATTCGCCGACACTGATGCCCAATAAAACGCATTTTTCGGCGGTAAGGGTGGAAGCGGATAAGACGCAGCGGCTTTGGAAATTTCCGCTCGACAGGAAAAGCGCCGGAGAGCCTGTTTTTAAAAACATTAAAAACATCGGTTACCACTGCTGGCTTTCAGACACCAAAGTGGCTCTATTTATCGTCGGCGAGCCGCATTATCTTTTAATAGCTGATACAAAAGACGAGTCGTTGGTGCGCTTAAATTCCAATATTGGACGCTGTTTTCAGCGTTTTCCGAACGGCAATCTGGCTTTTATTTTTAAAGCGACGGATGATACCTGGTACATTCAGGAACTGGATTTAAAAACCATGCAATCAAAGATCGTGGTGAAAACGCTCGGCAAAAGCGAAGATTTTTTGGTAGCGCCGGACGGAACGATCATCATGGGGCAGGGTACCAGGTTGTATAAATTTCACCCGGCATTTGATAAAAGCTGGATGAATATTGGCGATTTTGCCTCCTATCGTTTTTCAAACATACGCAGACTGGCGCTTAGCCCGACCAATAAACTGGTCATGGTGACAGAGTGAATACTTTAAAAAAAATCTGTTTCGAAAACCAGCCGGTTTCGTCGTTTTGGATAAAAATTTATATTTTCGTCCTGCTCAACCGAATAAAAACCATTCACACGTTCCAAAACATAGTTTAAGAAAAGTTCTATGCTACCATTCGAAGAACAAAATGGAATCTCCGAAAAAGGAGAATTCAACAATTTCTTCAAGTCCGCCTTTTCGGTTGATAACGTAATTTTTGGTTTTGACGACGGAGATTTGAAGGTGCTTTTGATAAAACGCGGTGCATTACCTTTCAAAGGCAAATGGGCTTTGCCGGGTGATTTGGTTTTTCCAAACGAAGACCTTGATGCGGCTGCGGGCCGGATTCTGGAAGAATTGACCGGCCTGCGAAACGTATATCTCGAACAGGTACAGGCTTTTGGCGCCGTCAATCGCCATCCACTGGGCAGAGTTATTACCATTGCGTATTATTCTCTGGTTACGATTAGCAATTTTCACCTTATGCCTTCTTCTTGGGCGAGTAAAGCCAAGTGGCATTCTATTTCTGATGTGGGTGATCTGGCTTTTGACCACAATGAAATTTTACAGGCTTGTTTTCACAGGTTGAAAGACCGGGTTCGCGCCCGCCCAATCGGCTTCGAACTATTACCTAAAAAATTCACACTCACCGAGTTGCAGCATCTTTATGAGGCGATATTGGAAGTAGATTTGGATAAACGGAATTTCAGAAAAAAGATCCTTTCCATGAATCTGCTGAAAGATTTGAAAGAAATGCAGGAGGGCGTCGCTCACCGTCCGGCGCGCTTATTTTCCTTTGATCAGGACAAGTATGTGCGGCTGGAAGCCGAAGGATATAATTTTGAAATTTGAGGAATCAAAAAATCTGTCCGGTACTTATGCCGAGGTGAAATTTTATCTTTTCCGGGTCAGACAGCAGGCGGTATTTGTTAGCCAGTTTATTTAATTCGGAAATGCTGGTATTGATTTTTCTGATGAAGTTTACTGACTTGCTCTTTTTATCCTGCGCAAAAACATTCGCAGCTTGATCTGAATCAATTTCAAAATAGCCGTAATAGCCCTGGTTTAATTGCACCTCTTCCGTTATGCTTTTCAACTCAGCTTCAAAATCAAGCGCTACCTGTCGGTATGCTTCGTCGTTGAATGTGGCATAGCCCCACACCAGATTTTCAGGAATCTTCCACAGGTCAAAATTTCCTTGCTCCAACCCGTTGAGGGTGTAAAGTTTTAGCGAGTATTTATCATTCGAAACGGTCAGCCGGCCTTTGTTATTAATACTTTCGCCAAGATTCAAATCAAGGTTGTAAAAATTATCGGAGGGCTGTCCGAGAGAAATTTTTGCTTTGGCAGGCGCGATGCCGGGCAGACAATCCGAAGGCTCCACGATGCTTTTTAAGGTGATGATATAATTTTCGGTAAAAACATTGAGCGCATAATCAACGCGGTAATTCAGGCATTCTTTAGTTTCGGTAGATTCGATGATGATTTGAAAATCCCTCCCATCCGTGGAAAGTTGTTCCCACAAAGAAACTTCGAATTCTTTTTCAATTTGTATCAAAGTACCCTGATCAGGTTCTTCTTTTTGACAGGCGCCTAACAGCAGGAGAAGAGAGATCGCCGGAAGTAATTTTCTCATCAAAATCTACTTTATTTCAGTATTGATGAATTCTAAACGAAAACACAGCGAATATGCTGCCGAATTTTTAATAGCAAGCGTTAAAAAAACAAAAAGCCCGACTCATTTGAGTCGGGCTTTTTGTTTAACAAGTATTTATTCTGCGTTGTCCGGGCTTTCAGTCTCTTCTGCCGGAGCTGCTTCTTCTGTTGGCTCAGTGGCTTCCGCTTCAGGTGCGGCGACTTGTTCTTCTGCAACTACTTCTTCGGTGGCTGCCGTCTCCACAGCAACCGGAGTTTCTTCCACTACCTCCTCGACGAGTGGTGCAGGTGCTTCTGGAGCCAGTTCTTCTTTCACTTCAACTTTAGGTTTGACGTAACCGACACCGGCAACTTTGGCTTTGAAATCAGCGATTTCCTTGTCAGCTTTTTCTTTGCGCGAGCTGATTTTTGCAAGTTTCGCATCCATCCAGCCTTGTACTTTTGCATCTGCTTCTTCTTGCGAAAAAGCGCCTTTTTTCACACCCAGTTGTATGTGTTTTCTGTATAATACGCCTTTGAATCTCAAAATAGCGCGCACGGTGTCCGTGGGTTGAGCGCCTTTTTGGAGCCATTCAAAAGCTTTGTCCTGGTCAATTTCGATGGTAGCCGGTTTGGTGAGCGGATTGTAGCTTCCGATTCTTTCGATGAAGCGGCCATCGCGTGGAGATTTTGAATTAGCGATGACGATTTGGTAAAAAGGACGTTTTTTTCTGCCTTGTCTTTGAAGGCGAATTTTTACTGCCATGATTAAGTTAAAATTTACAATGTTATACCATACCCGCCTACTCCCTTCAAGGGACAACGGATTTTTAACGGGCGGCAAAGGTATATAGTTTTTGCGAATTTCAAAACTTAGGCGCTTTTTGTTTTTCTGCTCGCGGATAGCTGAGTTTGTTAAGGAAAAATATTTTTTCCGAACACTGGATTTTATTTGAGTGATTTTCATAAATTGGAATGTGTTTTACAATCAAAATCTACTGAAACCATGTCTGAAGGTGTGAGACAGTCATCCGCAAAACCATTCAAGTTCAGGGAGTTAAAGGTCTATGCCTCCACTGAATGGCTGGCGGATAATAAAAAGAAATACCGGCAGGTTTTTGACCGCTATGAGACTTCTTTTATCTATGCCGAACTTTCCTTTTACAATAAACTTTTTGATGAAGAAGATTGGGAAATCGAACTTGAGCTACGATGTTACTCGCTCAAAAAGACTAATAATGAAGTATGTGTGCTTCCGATGCGCCGCAAAGTGAGCAAATATGACAATGTCGTTTTTGTGCGCGAGGGCTGGGGCAACAAACAGGAAGGCTCGTTTTGGAAAAAAGGCACTTATTTCTGGGAAGCCTGGTTGGAAGGCGAGAAGGTAGCCACCAAATATTTTTACGTGGAAGATGCCGGCAAACCGGTCAGGAAATTTGAAAACCCTTATCTGCTTGTACAATCCATGCGCTTGTACGAAGGTCCGTACGATGATGTGATCGAGGAAGAAAGAGCCTATTTTAAAAAATTCGGTTCGGAAGAGACAAGGTACATTTATGTGGAAATGGTTTTCAAAAATGTGAATCCGAATAAGAACTGGCATTGCGAAATTTTTACCAAGTTTTACAATGACGCGAGAGAATTAAAAGGACAGGTGGTGCGACTCCAACGAATTGAAAAACGAAACGAGCTACTCACCCTGACTGCCGGCTGGGGCAGTAATGCAAAAGGCTCGTGGAGAAAAGACCACTACACTGCCGAAGTCATTTTTTTAGACAGGGTATTGGCCATTGTACCTTTCGAGGTGGACTGGGATTTTGAAGTCGGAGTGCCGGCGGTGTGGTTACCCACACAAGGTGCGCCGCTGCTGCTTTCGCCGGTGGAAGATTTGCACCAGTCTTTTGAAGAGGGGATGGGAGAACTGGATTTGATGATCGGGCTTCATGATATTAAAAAACAAGTACGCGACCACGCAAAGTACCTGCAATTTCTACAACTTAGAAAGGAAAAAGGCTTTGCGGAAGATGAAGAAATCAACGTGCATTCCGTTTTCATCGGCAACCCCGGAACCGGAAAAACTTCGGTTGCCAAAATGATGGGCAACCTGTATCACAAAATGGGGCTGCTTTCAAAAGGTCACGTTCATGAGGTGGATCGGGTAGATTTGGTCGGTGAATATATCGGTCAAACAGCGCCCAAAGTGCGCGATGCTATCGAACGCGCCAGAGGAGGCGTGCTTTTTATTGACGAGGCATATTCTTTGGCGAGGGCGCAGGATGACACGAAGGACTTCGGGCGCGAAGTCATCGAAATTCTCGTCAAGGAAATGTCGAATGGAAAAGGTGATTTGGCGGTCATCGTAGCCGGCTATCCGAAAGAAATGAATCAGTTTTTGGAATCAAATCCGGGTTTGAAATCCCGTTTTAAACATACTTTCGAATTCAGAGATTATCTGCCGCAGGAACTTTCGCTGATAGCGGATTTTGCCAGTAAGAAAATGGGCGTGGTCTTGTCTCCGGCGAGCAAACTGCGCATTGACGAGATCATCGTTCATGCTTTTCGCAAAAGAGACCGCACATTCGGCAATGCCCGTTTTGTCAATGATTTGATTGAAAAAGCCAAAATAAATCTCGGTTTGCGGGT